>JAGOKN010000081.1 GCA_017994575.1 Nitrosomonas sp. | reverse complement strand
TTTCCAAAATTTTCGCTCTCTTTCTCTCTTTGCTCTTCTTCTTATTCTCTCTAGCAAACCCTAGGCAGCCTTAATCCAGCCACAACCAGTCTCCCTTAGACTACTTACTCACCTACTCACTGTCAAGATCTAGGGAAATGCTGATTAATTGATTGTACGAGCGAATCACTTCGTTGCGCGGTACTCGCTCCCTCGCCTATCATGTTGATATGTCTCGGTTGCTGCGTTCCGTGCGCCTCGTGCTTCATCTCGTTCGCCAAATTAATCAGCGTTTCCTTAGGCTTCAACGATTAATAGCTTATATAAAAACCGACTAAATCATGTCCTAAACCGCACTATTAATTGACATATTAGATTCTAGCGAACCAATCCCCGACAACTTTCCTTGATTTTTTCGTTTACTATGAAAAGATAACCCTGTACCAGCTGGTACGAGTCTACCGACGATAACATTTTCTTTAAGCCCACGCAAATCATCCTTCTTACCCATGATAGCAGCCTCTGTCAGCACACGTGTTGTTTCCTGGAAGGAAGCTGCCGATATAAACGAGTCTGTAGATAATGATGCTTTTGTAATACCTAAAAGCATAAACTCATAAGTAGCAGGCATTTTTTTCTCTGCTATCAAACGTTCATTCTCAATTAATAAATCAGCTCGTTCAACTTGCTCACCGGGTATAAATGTTGAATCTCCAGCGTTGATAATCTGCACTCTTCTTAGCATCTGGCGCACAATTACCTCAATATGCTTATCATTTATTCTCACACCTTGCAAGCGATACACATCTTGCACCTCATCAGTAATATAACGCGCGAGCGCTTCAACACCTTGGAGGCGTAATATATCTCTTGGATCAGCAGGACCATCAACGATAATTTCACCTTTATTAACAACTTGCCCGTCATGTGCCATCACATGCTTATCCTTCGGTATCAAATATTCATGCACAATACCTTCAAGATCGGTTATTACAAGACGCTGCTTACCCTTAGTATCCTTTCCGAAGGACACAATTCCCGTCACTTCAGCAAGCATACCTGCATCTTTGGGTGATCTCGCTTCGAATAATTCCGCAACCCGCGGCAAGCCGCCGGTAATATCACGTGTTTTTGATGTTTCTTGCGGAATTCTCGCCAAAACTTCGCCTACGCTCACTTGTTGACCATCTCGTACAGTAATGATACAACCGATCTGGAAAGTTATACTTACGGATTGATTGCTACCAACCAGTTTAATCTCATTCCCTTCATCATCCAAAAATTTGACTAGCGGACGTAAGCCTTTTGACTGACTGACACTGCGGCGCTTAGGATCTATAACCACCAATGTTGACAACCCCGTTACCTCATCAATTTGCTTGGCAACCGTCACGCCCTCTTCCACATTCTCAAAGCGCACTTTTCCAGCATACTCAGTTATAATCGGTCTAGTATGCGGATCCCATGTTGTTAATATTTGACCAGCTTTAACTACTTCGCCATTTCTTACCAAGAGTGTTGCACCATAAGATGCCTTATGCCTTTCACGCTCTCGACCATTCTCATCTTGAATAATAATCTCACCACTGCGTGAAATAGCTATCAATTCGTTTTGAGCATTAGTGACATATCGCATAGAAGATGAGTAATGCACTGTTCCATTCGACTTACTTTCTACTTGACTTGCCACCGCTGTTCTGGATGCTGCACCACCAATATGGAATGTGCGCATAGTTAATTGCGTACCCGGTTCACCAATTGATTGCGCCGCGATCACACCTACAGCTTCTCCCACATTCACTGGAGTTCCACGTCCTAAATCTCGGCCATAACATTTGGCACATAGCCCGTAACGTGTCTCACAGGTCAAAGGAGTGCGCACCTTGACTTCATCGATACCTAAGGATTCAATCAAATCCACGGCATCCTCATCAAGCAACACACCTGACGCAAAAACCACTTCTTGTGTCTCTGGATTGATAACATCGTTCACGACGACTCTACCAAGTATGCGCTCACGTAATGCTTCAATTATCTCGCCACCTTCCACCAGTGCCTTTATAACAACACCATTACCCGTGTTGCAATCTTCTTCTGTAACCACAAGATCTTGGGTAACATCAACTAAACGACGTGTCAAATATCCTGAGTTAGCAGTTTTTAGAGCGGTGTCCGCCAACCCCTTACGTGCTCCATGTGTTGAAATAAAATATTGCAACACATTTAATCCCTCACGGAAATTGGCTGTAATAGGGGTTTCAATAATCGAACCGTCAGGCTTTGCCATTAAACCTCGCATCCCTGAAAGCTGACGTATTTGTGCTGCTGAGCCCCTCGCTCCAGAATCGGCCATCATGTAAATCGAATTAAACGATTCTTGTGTCAATGCTTTTCCGTCTTTGCCTAATTGGATTTCGCCGGTCACGAGATCACACACCGGCTCTACACCAAGTTGGTTCATCATTGCCTTCGCAACTTGATCACCTGCACGCCCCCAAATATCTACAACTTTGTTATAACGCTCACCTTGCGTTACCAAACCTGAAGTATATTGTCCTTCAATTTCTTTTACTTCTTTCTCAGCAGAAGCAATAATTTCCCCTTTCTGAGTTGGGATCAGCATATCATCAGCACAAATGGAAATACCCGCACGGGTTGCGTAGCTAAAGCCCGAATACATCAACTTATCTGCGAAAATGACGGTCTCACGCAAACCACAACGTCTAAAACTCGCATTTATAAGTTTTGAAATTTCCTTTTTCTTAAGCGTTCTATTAAGCAGCGAAAAAGGTAATCCGGGTGGGAAAATCTCAAAGAGCAAAGCTCGTCCAACAGTTGTTTCATATCGTGTAACTATTTCGCTGCGTTCGCCATCTGCATTTGCATCATATTCTTTAATCCTAACTATAATCTTGGCATTTAGTTCTACATTTCGGCTCTCGTACGCACGTGACACTTCACCAACATTCTGAAACATCATACCTTCACCACGTGCACCTACTTTTTCGCGAGTTGTATAATATAAACCTAATACAATATCTTGCGATGGCACAATAATCGGTTCGCCATTTGCTGGAGATAGTACATTATTAGTTGACATCATTAGTGTACGGCACTCCATTTGTGCTTCCAATGAGAGTGGCACATGCACTGCCATCTGATCACCATCAAAGTCAGCATTAAATGCTGCACAAACTAGTGGGTGTAGTTGAATTGCTTTGCCCTCAATTAGCACTGGCTCAAAAGCTTGAATACCTAAACGATGCAAAGTAGGCGCTCGATTGAGCATGACAGGATGTTCACGAATAACATCTTCTAAGATATCCCATACTACAGCACTCTCATTTTCAACCTCGCGCTTAGCAGCCTTAATGGTACTGGCAATGCCCATTATCTCCAATTTATTAAAGATAAACGGCTTAAACAACTCTAATGCCATTTTCTTCGGCAATCCACACTGATGCAGTTTAAGCTGCGGACCGACTACGATCACCGAACGACCTGAATAATCAACACGTTTTCCAAGCAAATTCTGGCGGAAACGCCCGCCTTTACCTTTGATCATATCAGCCAGAGATTTCAGTGCACGTTTGTTAGCACCTGTCATAGCTTTGCCACGACGACCATTATCCAATAATGAGTCTACGGCTTCCTGTAACATTCGCTTTTCATTACGCACAATAATTTCTGGTGCTTTCAATTCAAGCAAACGCTTCAATCGATTATTACGATTAATTACTCGTCGATATAAATCATTTAAATCTGAAGTTGCAAAACGTCCTCCATCTAATGGAACTAATGGACGCAGATCTGGAGGCAAAACCGGCAATACAGTCAATATCATCCATTGTGGTTTGATTCCAGATTTATTGAATGCTTCAAGCAACTTAAGTCTTTTGGAAATTTTCTTGATCTTTGTTTCTGATCCTGTGCTTTCCATTTCTCGTCGCAAATTTTCTATCTCGGCAACAACATCCAAATTACCTAGCAAATCACGAATGCCTTCCGCTCCCATGCTAGCGCTAAAATCATCACCATACTCTTCCGTCTTAATTAGATAGTCATCTTCCGTAAGTAGTTGACAACGAGTCAGAGGCGTCAAACCAGGATCTGTTACTACATAAGCTTCGAAATATAGAACACGCTCTATATCTCGCAAAGTCATATCCAATACCATACCTAAACGTGAAGGTAATGATTTCAAAAACCAAATATGCGAAACCGGCGAGGCAAGTTCAATATGTCCCATTCTTTCACGGCGCACTTTAGATAAAGTCACCTCAACACCGCATTTCTCGCAGATAACTCCACGATGTTTCAATCGTTTATATTTTCCGCATAAGCATTCATAGTCTTTTACAGGACCAAAAATCTTTGCACAGAATAATCCGTCTCTTTCTGGTTTAAATGTCCTATAATTAATCGTTTCTGGCTTTTTTACTTCACCGTAAGACCATGAGCGAATTTTCTCTGGAGAGGCAAGTCCGATCTTAATCGCGTCAAACTCTTCTTTGTGGGTAACCTGTTTAAATAAATCTAGCAGTGCTTTCATTTGTCACTCCTGTGAATCAGGGGGCAATAAATATTATTAAGTGAATAGCTAATTGGCATGCAAAATAAAATTTGCATGCCTTCAATTATTTTGAACATCAATGTTGCTCTAAATCGATATCCATACCCAACGATCGTATTTCCTTTACCAATACATTAAATGATTCCGGCATTCCGGCATCAATTTTATGATCACCCTTAACAATACTTTCATATACTTTAGTTCTTCCAGTGACATCGTCCGATTTCACAGTTAGCATTTCCTGTAGCGTATAAGCTGCACCATATGCTTCCAGCGCCCAAACCTCCATCTCTCCAAAGCGTTGACCACCGAATTGAGCCTTTCCACCTAGTGGTTGTTGCGTTACTAAGCTATATGGTCCCGTGGAACGAGCATGCATTTTATCGTCAACCAAATGGTGTAGTTTCAGGACATGCATATAACCAACTGTCACTTGTCGATCAAAAGCTTCCCCAGTCCGTCCATCATACAACGTGACTTGACCTGACCGTGGTAACCCAGCTAATTCCAACATGTCTTTTATCTCACCTTCCGTCGCTCCATCAAATACAGGCGTTGCAAAAGGAACTCCTTCGGTTAAATTCTCTGCCAACGACATTATTTCATTGTCTGATAAAGAATTTATTTCTTCTCTCTTACCACTTCCATTATAGATCTTATCAAGAAATTCTCTGATATCATCTGCATTTCTCTGCATTCTTAACATTTCATCAATTTTCTTTCCAAGTCCTTTAGCAGCCCACCCTAAATGTACCTCAAGAATTTGCCCTACATTCATCCGCGAAGGAACTCCCAAAGGATTTAACACGACATCAACAGGTGTTCCATCCGCCATATAGGGCATATCTTCTAGCGGTACTATCTTAGATATCACCCCTTTATTACCATGACGTCCTGCCATTTTGTCACCTGGCTGCAGACGTCTTTTAACAGCAATATAAATCTTGACCATTTTCTGTACACCGGGCGCTAATTCATCCCCTTGCGTGAGCTTTTTCTTTTTTTCATCAAAAGCAGCATCAAATGCTTTGCGCTTCTGAGCCATACTTTCACGTACTTGCTCTAACTGAATACTTGTTTCTTCATCTGTTAATCGAATATCAAACCAATAATGCGGGTCAAAGCTCTTTAAATACTCTGCAGTTATTTCCTTGCCCTTGGCCAGTTTATTAGGTCCACCAGCAGCAATTTTGCCGATAAGTAAACGCTCAAGACGTTCAAATGCATCCTCTTCTACAATACGCATCTGATCAGCAAGATCTTTCTTATAACGATCAAGTTCATCATCTATAATTTGCTGTGCACGTTTATCGCGCTCTATACCTTCGCGTGTAAATACTTGTACATCGATGACAGTTCCTGAGATACCGGATGGTACCCTCAGTGAAGTGTCTTTTACATCTGATGCTTTTTCACCAAAGATGGCACGTAATAATTTTTCTTCTGGGGTTAATTGCGTTTCGCCTTTTGGAGTAACTTTGCCAACCAGAACGTCGCCTGCTTCAACTTCCGCTCCGATATAAACAATGCCTGACTCGTCAAGACGTCCTAGTTGATGTTCTGATAAATTAGGAATATCCGCAGTTATTTCTTCCGTACCCAGCTTAGTATCTCTGCTAACCACTGAAAGTTCTTCGATATGTATGGAGGTAAAACGATCTTCGGCAACAATTCGTTCAGAAATAAGAATAGAGTCTTCAAAGTTATAACCATTCCAAGGCATAAATGCTACTAGCATATTTTGCCCCAATGCTAGCTCTCCCATATCCGTGGAGGCCCCATCCGCAATGACGTCATCCTTGTCTATTCTGTCACCAATCTTCACCAAAGGTCTTTGATTGATATTAGTATTCTGATTTGATCGCGTATATTTAATGAGGTTATAGATATCAACCCCCACCTCACCCATACGTGTTTCTTCATCATACACTCGAACCACAATTCGGCTAGCATCGACATAATCCACAATACCACCACGCTTTGCGCGCACAGTAGTACCTGAATGCACAGCAACTACCCGCTCAATGCCTGTACCAACGAGCGGCTTCTCGGCTCGTAGACAAGGTACAGCCTGTCGTTGCATATTTGAACCCATCAAAGCACGATTTGCATCATCATGCTCTAGAAATGGAATTAACGATGCAGCCACTGACACAATTTGCGCCGGCGCCACATCTACATATTCAATACGCTCAGGAGAAGACAATGCGAATTCATTCTTATGACGACAGGACACGATTTCACTGATGAATTGATCATCATCATCAAGCTCAGCATTCGCCTGAGCAATCATAAAGTTACTTTCCTCAATTGCAGAAAGGTAATCTATCTCTTCTGTGACTCTGCAATCTTTTACTTTGCTGTAAGGTGTTTCTATAAAACCATATTCATTTGTACGCGCATACAGAGCCAATGAATTAATCAGTCCAATATTCGGTCCTTCAGGCGTTTCGATGGGACACACGCGGCCATAATGGGTTGGATGCACATCTCGCACTTCAAAACCCGCCCTTTCTCTTGTCAACCCACCCGGTCCTAATGCGGAAATCCGACGTTTATGTGTGATTTCCGACAATGGATTTGTTTGATCCATAAATTGAGACAATTGGCTTGAACCAAAAAACTCACGAGCCGCTGCTGAAACAGGTTTTGCATTGATCAGATCATGAGGCATCAGATTATCCGATTCTGCTTGACTTAATCTCTCCTTTACTGCTCGTTCAACACGGACAAGACCGGATCTAAATTGATTTTCTGCTAATTCACCAACTGATCGTACGCGCCGGTTACCCAGATGATCAATGTCATCAATTTCTCCACGACCATTCCGCAACTCAACCAGTATTTTGATGACAGCAATAATGTCTTCATTGGACAAGGTTTGAGAACCAGTCAATTCATTCCTACCTACTCTACGATTAAATTTCATGCGCCCTACAACTGACAGGTCATAGCGTTCAGGTGAATAGAACAGTCCTGCAAATAATGCTTTAACTGATTCTTCTGTGGGAGGCTCACCTGGCCTCATCATTCGATAGATAGCAACTTGCGCAGTCATTTCGTCAGTAGTTTCATCAATCTTCAACGTTTGAGAAATATAAGCGCCATGATTAAGATCATTCACGTAAAGTGTATTAATTTTTTTAATATTTACTTTCCGGAGCTTGAGTAGAGTCTCGTCAGTAATTTCATCATTGGCTAACACCACAACTTCACCAGTCTCTTTGTCGACTATGTTTTGTGCAATAATTCTTCCTAATAAAAAATCATCAGGTACATCTAGTTGTTCAATTTTAGCTTCCTGCATTTCACGAATATGTTTCGCTGTAATGCGCTTATCTTTTTGAACAATTAACTTTTTTCCATTAGCGAGAATATCAAAACTGGCCACCTCACCACGCAATCTTTCAGGCACAAGTTCAAACTGAATACCTTTATCTGTAAAGCTAAAGCTATCGAATATAAAGAATTCTTTTAATATTTGTTCTGAAGTGCAACCGATAGCCTTTAATAATGTAGTAACCGGCATTTTTCTACGACGGTCTATCCTGAAATACAGGCAATCCTTAGGATCAAACTCAAAATCAAGCCAGGATCCACGATAAGGAATTATGCGCGCAGAAAATAAAAGTTTTCCTGACGAGTGAGTTTTCCCACGATCATGTTCAAAAAAAACACCGGGCGAACGATGTAGTTGTGAAACAATTACACGCTCGGTTCCATTAATTACAAATGACCCTGTATCAGTCATCAGAGGAATTTCACCCATATAGACCTCTTGTTCCTTAACTTCCTTTACAGTTGGTTTGGAAGTCTCTTTATCCATGATCGTTAGTCTCACTCTGGCACGTAATGGCGACGCATAGGTAAGCCCTCGTTGCTGACATTCCTTAACATCAAATACAGGTGATCCCAGTTCATAGCTTATAAAGTCAAGACGAGCATTTTTAGTATGACTTTCAATGGGGAAAATTGAATTGAACGCAGCCTGAAGTCCTTGATTCTGTCGCTTATTTGGCGCCAAACCTTCCTGTAAGAAAGCAGCATACGATTCGAGCTGAGTAGCGAGAAGAAATGGAATTGGCAATACGCTTGTTCGTTTGGCAAAGCTTTTACGAATACGTTTTTTCTCGGTGAATGAATAGCTCATGAATTTTCTCCGGGAGAAGAAGGCAGAAGGTTGAAGAACTGGAGCCAAATAACTATCAATTGTTTAATTATCCACAACGATATGTATTAAATGGTTAAAATACCAAAGGCTGGTTAGCTATTATAGCTACCAGCCCTGAAATTTTATAATTATCTTTATTTAATTTCGCAAGAAGCGCCTGCTTCAACCAATTGTTTTTGGATTGAGGCGGCATCTTCCTTGGATACACCCTCCTTAACTGGCTTAGGTGCACCATCCACCAAATCCTTCGCTTCTTTTAATCCCAGTCCGGTTACAGCTCTTACTACTTTAATTACATTGACTTTGCTTTCACCTGCAGAAGTAAGAATAACAGTAAATTCAGTTTGCTCAGCTTCCGCAGCGCCGCCTCCGCCGCCTCCTGGTGCAGCTACAGCAACAGCCGCCGTTGCAGCAGCAGAAACTCCAAATTTCTCTTCCATTTCTTTAATCAATTGCGACAATTCCAACACAGACATGCTTGCAATTGCTTCTAATATTTCATCTTTTGTTACAGCCATTATTTTCTCCTGGATATTTTTGATATTTAACTACGAGCAAATAGAAATCTAAAAACTATTTGTTATCGCGCACCATAGCTAAGCCACGCACAAACCTTGCTGGCACTTCATTCAGTGTTTGAACAAATTTAGCGACTGGGGCTTGCATTGTTCCGAGCAGTTTAGATAACAACTCATCTCGACTGGGCAGTGCAGCAAGAGCAGAAATATCATTACGTGAGATTACTTGCTCGCCCATCGCACCAACTTTTATCACGAACTTTTCGTTGTCTTTTGAAAACTCATGTAGCACCTTTGCCGCAGCTACTGGATCCGTACTAATTCCATATGCCAGCGGACCAACCATATGCTTAGCTAATTCTGCATAAGGTGTATCAGCTACAGCACGACGCACTAATGAGTTTTTTATGACGCGGAAATAAACTCCTGATTCACGAGTTTTTGCTCTTAGTTTGGTCATCTGACCAACTTCCATCCCTCGATATTCAGCAATAATGATAGCTTGGGCTTTTGCCACTTGAGCACTCACCTCCGCAACTATTGCTTTTTTCTCATCAAGATTAAGACTCAAGGTTCATTCTCCATCAGTAAAAATAGTATTCGGAATTTTAACCAACATGCCGAATACTAAAAACTGGCGACCTTAATCCAGGAAAATATAAACTCCCGTTTTGGGTTCACCATCTACGCTGGGCATTTAGCGGATCAATATTTACAGCCCTACCTTTTGTATCGCTGATTTATTTCATAGCTAAACGTTTAAGTATTGTTAGCAAACTTACATGATAAATTATCAATCAATCGCTTTTAATACCCCAGTGATCTTTGATAATCCACCAAACCTAAAAGAGGTTAGTGGCCCAAAGTTCTTTATTGCTGCGTTATACTCGTTTGATCTATTCTGACACCTATACCCATGGTGCTTGAAATAGAGATTTTTCTAAGGTAAATACCTTTTGATGAAGCAGGCTTGGATTTATTAAGCGCTTCAATCAATGCGGCCAAATTCTGCTTTAATGCTTCCGCTTTAAAAGAAGCCCGTCCAATTGTGCAATGAATAATACCCGTTTTATCAGCCCTAAATTGCACTTGCCCTGCTTTTGCATTCTTAACTGCGGTTGCAATATCAGTTGTAACGGTTCCTACTTTTGGATTGGGCATTAAGCTGCGTGGCCCTAAAATTTGACCTAATTGACCGACAACACGCATTGCATCTGGACTGGCAATTGCCACATCAAAATTTATATTTCCAGCTTTAATTTCGGCAGCCAAATCATCAAAACCCACTATGTCAGCCCCTGCTTCTTGAGCTTCTTTTGCCTTATCACCTTGCGCAAATACTGCAACACGAACCGTTTTTCCCGTTCCAGCAGGAAGAACAACTGATCCACGAACCGCTTGATCTGATTTTTTAGCATCAATACCTAAATTAACCGCCACATCAATAGATTCATTAAACTTCGCAGTTGCTGCTTCTTTTACTAATCCTAATGCTTCATCAATTTGATACGCTTTATTACGATCAACCTTTCCTACTATAGCTTTATAGCGTTTAGATAATTGTCCCATATTATATTCCCTCGACTTCTATACCCATACTTCTTGCACTCCCTGCAATAGTACGAACTGCAGCATCCAGATCAGCAGCAGTCAAATCTGGCATTTTCATTTTTGCTATTTCTTCTGCTTGATTTCGACTCAATTTACCTACTTTATCCAGATGCGGTCTAGGACTTCCTTTACTAACTCCAGCAGCCTTTTTGATTAATACTGATGCCGGTGTCGTTTTCATTACAAATGTAAAACTCTTGTCGGCATACGCAGTAATCACCACTGGCACTGGCAAACCTGGTTCAATTTTCTGCGTAGCAGCATTGAATGCTTTGCAAAACTCCATAATATTTAGCTGACGCTGCCCTAATGCTGGACCAATTGGTGGGCTAGGATTTGCTTTTCCAGCGGGCACTTGCAATTTAATATAACCAATTATTTTTTTTGCCATTTTTTCTCCTATTGGGTCTGATCGAGCCTAACAAGCTCTCCCCGATTTTGCGCATTCAAGAAACAAGTTTTTTTATAAAAAGGGAATTAAAAAACCACTCTGTATCAGAAATATCTCTTAGGTTTTCTCAACTTGATTAAAATCCAATTCAACAGGAGTCGGACGTCCAAATATTGAAACCGAAACCCTGAGTTTACTCTTATCGTAATTTACATCCTCCACGTTTCCGTGAAAATCTGTAAAAGGACCGTCCTTAACTCTCACTGCCTCCCCCATTTCAAACAATATTTTCGGCTTCGGCTTCTCAACGCCTTCCTGTATTTGATGGAGAATATTGTCTACTTCTTTTTGACTTATTGGCGTAGGCTTCATTACTGAGCCGCCGACAAAACCTGTTACCTTATCCGTATTTTTGACCAAATGCCAAGATTCATCCGACATTTCCATTTCGACAAGCACATAACCCGGAAAAAATTTTCGTTCGCTAATATTCTTTTGACCGCTTTTCATTTCAATCACTTCTTCAACCGGCACTAGAATCTGACCAAACTTATCTTGCATACCAGCGCGTTCTATACGATCTTTTAAAGCACGTTGGACACTTTTCTCGTATCCCGAATAAGCATGAATCACATACCATTTCTTACTCATTCTTTCCTCGACGATATACGGTCATACACCTTGATCCATCATAAGTTTAACGAGCGACATCAGAGCAGCGTCAATTAGCCACAAAAACAATGCCATAGCAATAACAAAAGCAAATACCACACCGGCGGTCTGCAATGCTTCCTTGCGGCTTGGCCAAACAACTTTTTTCGTTTCTTCAGAAGATTCCTTACAAAATATGTAAAACTCTTGCCCCTGAATAGTGGATTTCGCAACTATAGCCGCCAGAATAAATCCGATCAGAATGGACAACAGACGCACCACCATTGCACTTTCACTTAGGTAAATAAAACCCCAAATGCCGCCTAAGATAAATACAATTACAAGTGCAATCTTTAGTTTATTCACAATTTAACAAATCCTTTACACTTCATAGTTATAGCGCTTTATGGAACAGACGCACTTCATAATTTCTAATCGCATTGTTTATTATACGCATTAGACTTAACCAAAGTGACTCTAGCTATACCAATAAACATTAAAATCATTCTTACTATCTAGATTTAGATCAAAAAATATATCAATCTAATAATGGCAGGCCAGGAGGGCATCGAACCCCCAACCTTCGGTTTTGGAGACCGACGCTCTGCCAATTGAGCTACTGGCCTTCTTTCTATCACTTCACTAAAACCTCAAATAATCGACAAAATCACTCAATAATTTTTGCGACAACACCTGCACCCACTGTTCTTCCACCTTCGCGTATCGCAAAACGCAAACCATCTTCCATCGCTATAGGTGCTATTAGGTTAACCGTTACTGATACGTTATCTCCAGGCATCACCATCTCTGTTCCCGCTGGCAATTCAATCGCGCCCGTAACATCTGTTGTTCTAAAATAAAACTGCGGACGATATCCTGGAAAAAATGGCGTATGCCTTCCACCTTCCTCTTTACTTAAAACATATATCTCTGCTGTAAATTTGGTGTGCGGCGATATGCTACCCGGCTTTGCTAACACTTGTCCACGCTCTA
Source organism: Nitrosomonas sp. (assembly GCA_017994575.1). Lineage (GTDB taxonomy): Bacteria > Pseudomonadota > Gammaproteobacteria > Burkholderiales > Nitrosomonadaceae > Nitrosomonas. Next base: position 180 of record JAGOKN010000081.1, on the reverse strand, counting down.
CTTCTTCTCTTTTTGTGCCACGTAGCAATATGCCCACATTATCACCAGCTTGTCCTTGATCTAGCAACTTTCGGAACATCTCCACGCCGGTGCATACAGTTTTTAGTGTAGGCTTAAGGCCAACTATTTCGATCTCTTCACCTACTTTGATGATCCCTCTTTCTACGCGCCCGGTAACTA
>JAGOKN010000080.1 GCA_017994575.1 Nitrosomonas sp. | reverse complement strand
ACGGCATTCATCTCAACCACATCGAACAAGCAGCCAGTCCTGCTGATGAATCCTGGCGAAATATCAATGCCATGAATGATCTGGCACAAGCGATCATCACCACCGATCGACAACTCACGGTAGCGGCGCTGCAAGGCAATGCGGGTGCCGGTGGCGTATTTTTGTCCATGGCTGCCGACTATATTTATGCGCGAGACAGCGTAATCCTGAATCCGCATTACAAAAGCATGGGAAATTTGTATGGTTCGGAATATTGGACCTACCTACTGCCGCGGCGAGTCAGCAAATCTGACGTGTTGTCCTTGACCCGGAATCGGTTGCCCATTGATGCAACGGATGCTCGCAACTTGGGATTGATCGACGACTGTTTTGCTGTGAGTTCAGAAGAATTTGTAAATAAAATCCGTCAGACCGCTGAATCTCTCGCAAAGCGTCCGGATTTTTTTGCGTTGCTGCAACAGAAAGCTCACAAACGCAAGTTGGACGAACAGCTGAAACCTTTGCAATCCTATCGGGACGAAGAATTGCGCCATATGCAGCTAAATTTCTACGGATTTGACCCCAGTTATCATGTTGCACGCTATCATTTCGTGCATAAAATCCCACACAGCTGGACGCCACGCTATCTTGCAAAACATCACCGCCTTTAATAGGTGGATTTATTGCGGACAACCCCTTTGGGTTAATTCCGATTAATCACTCTGTCCGACTTAAATTCTTCTACCAAATTGGGATCAAATTCAGGCGGTTTCTCTGCCGGCGGGATAACGCCGGGACACTTCTTGGCAATCGCCCATTGCTGTATCGCATCATATTTGCTTTTCAGTTGCGCATATTCAGCTTCTTGCTCTTTGGTGCCACCCAGCGCAAATAATGTTGCCCAAGACAATGACAAGTCCGCACCGAGAATCCACTTATCTTTGGTCGGCGCTTTGTCATTCGGTTTACCCGTCAATTGGCTGACTCTGGTTTGAATCTGCTCAATTTCCATTAATAATTCTTCACAATTATAGGTTTGAAATTGCGCAGGAGAAATGTAGGGCGCCTGCTGACTTTCTGATGATGCCGCGCAACCGGATAGCGAAATAGCAACGGTAAAAAATATAGTCGCAATTAGTCTTTTCATAACACCGACTTCCTTTTCGAGTTTTTTCAACTGCAAACAAATCTCCTCACATCCACTTCAAATTGTACACCGTTATTTGCACTTTCAGCTTTACATCATTCGATAGGACGGAATTATGCTCAAATGCGATCGTGTACCCAGCACACGATCGCATTTGAGCATGCACGACACCGCATTCCTCCAGGTTCAATAGGATCTCATTCCAAATCTACTTTATATTTATAGTTGACAGATTCGATCTCACGTTGATGCCAGCAAAAGAAACTAAATTTCGTTTTACTCATCGGCATGATAATCTCTACTATGCAAAACCCGATTTATTACGTTTAAGTCCCATTAACTTTCCAAGACACTGAAATATATTCACCAATGGTTAAATTAGAAGAACACAATTCAAAATCCTCAACACCCAATCATTTACAAGCCGAACCCATCAAAACCATCAGAGTCAATCATTGCAACGTGACATTACTGGGCACCGCACATGTCTCAAAAGCCAGTGCAGATAAAGTGCAAGAATTGATCGCCACACAAAAATATGACGCGGTAGCGGTTGAATTATGCCCAAGCCGACATAAAGCCATCGTCAATCCTGATGCCATGGCCCAAATGGATCTGTTTCAGGTAATCAAAAATGGTCAGGCCAGCATGGTGGCTGCCAGTCTGGCATTAGGCGCTTTCCAGCAACGCATGGCAGAGCAGCTTGACATTGAACCCGGCGCTGAGATGCGCGTGGCGATTAAAGATGCGCAGGCAGCGCAGCTACCTGTTTTGTTGATCGACCGTGAAATTGGCACCACGCTGAAAAGGATTTATCACAATGTTCCCTGGTGGAAGCGCTTCACGCTATTTGCCGGATTGATAGAAAGCGTAATCAGTAAAGAAAAATTCAGTGAAGCTGATATTGAAAAATTAAAAGAAGGCGATGTACTGGAAAGCTCGTTTTCTCAGTTTGCAGAAAACGAGAAAGACTTATTCAGCCCGCTCATCAGTGAGCGTGATGAGTATATGTCAGCCCGTCTCATTAAAGAATGTACAGAAAATAACTATCAGCATATCTTAGTCGTCGTTGGAGCGGGCCACCTAAGTGGCATGGCTGAGCGACTTGAAACGCAAAGCATCACCAATCCGGATGAACGCATCGCACAACTGGATGCCATTCCAGCACCGTCCCAATGGATGAAGTATATGCCCTGGCTCATCTTAATCCTGATTGTTGCAGGATTTGTGGTTGGCTTTATGCGCAGTCCTGAAATAGGCATGAGCATGGTCATTGACTGGGTATTGATTACCGGCGGACTCTCTGCGGTGGGAACGGCGATTGCATTTGCGCACCCACTATCCATACTGAGCGCTTTTTTAGCAGCCCCCATCACAACATTGCATCCTGCCATAGGTGCAGGCATGGTGGTTGCCGCGGTAGAAGCTTATGTGCGCAAACCCAAGGTCAGTGATTTTAATCAACTCAGAACGGATACCACCACGCTTAAAGGTTGGTGGAATAATCAGGTCACCCGGGTACTATTGGTCTTCATACTATCCACGCTGGGCGCGGCCATCGGCACTTATGTCGCTGGCTTTAAGATATTCGAACAACTGAGCAATACCTAATCAAAAATATGTTCGACTTCTTCGAGCGCCTGATAAACCCATACCCCCCTGAGCATCCTACGGAACCGCCAAAGGGGCTGTATCAATTCTGTCGCCACTACATTCGTGGCATTGAATTTTCTCTTATCTTGCTGGCGCTCTTGACAACCTGCCTGGCGATCAGTGAAGCCATGCTGTATGGCGTACTGGGGCAGCTGGTGGATTGGCTGGCAGAGAAAGAAACCACGCAGTTCCTGGAAGAGGAATGGTCCACTCTGTTGGTCATGTCCATCTTTATCCTGCTCATTATGCCGCTGCTGGTACTGTTGCATTCGCTAGTGATCCACCAAACGCTGATGGGCAATCTCCCCATGCGCGTGCGTTGGCTTTCGCACCGCTACCTGCTCAATCAAAGCTATGCATTTTTTCAACATGAATTCAGTGGCCGCATCGCCACCAAAGTGATGCAAACCGCTTTATCGGTGCGGGAAACCGTGATGAAGCTGCTAGATGTCATGTTGTTTGTCAGCGTTTACCTCACCACCACTTTCCTATTGGTCATCAATGCAGATCCCTATTTATGCTTGCCTCTGCTTGCCTGGCTGATTTTATACATCGTCATCCTATGTCATTTTGTTCCCAAATTAAAACGCATCTCAACGTTGCAAGCCGATGCGCGCTCTTTGATGACAGGCCGTATTGTTGACAGCTATACCAACATCCTAACCCTCAAGCTTTTTTCCGGAAGTCAGCGAGAATCCGCCTATGCTCAGGCCGGAATGGAAGAATTCATGTCGACCGTATATCCGCAAATGCGCCTGTCCACCCTGCTCAACGCCTGCGTTTGGACGATCAACATGCTGCTGGTATTCGTCACCGGCGCACTGGGCATTTATCTGTGGCTGCAAGGCATCATCGGACCCGGAGCGATCGCGGTTGTGATGAGTCTGGCCATTCGGTTGACGGGCATGTCGCATTGGATCATGTGGGAAGTCAACGCACTGTTTGAAAATATTGGCACGGTGCAAGACGGTATCAACACGCTCGCCAAATCACAGCATGTCATCGATGTTCCGGATGCGCAGACCTTGCGCATCCAGCAAGGCGTCATTGATTTTAATCACGTTGGCTTTTCCTATCATCCGGATGATGAAACAGCGGATCAACCAGTTCCTGTGCGCATTTTTGATGACCTCAATTTACACATTGCTGCCGGGGAGAAAGTAGGCATCGTTGGTCGCTCAGGTGCCGGCAAATCGACTTTTGTGAATTTGTTGCTCAGATTCTATGATGTACAGCAAGGTAGCATCACCATTGACGGTCAAGATATTCGCTTAGTCAGTCAAGACAGTCTGCGCGCCAATATCGCCATGGTGACGCAGGACACTTCACTATTGCACCGTTCGGTACGCGACAACATCCTGTTCGGCAAACCCGATGCCACGGATGAACAAATGATCGCTGCGGCCAAACAAGCGCAAGCGCATGAATTCATTCTGACACTGCGCGATATCAAAGGTCGCACCGGTTATCATGCTCATGTCGGCGAGCGCGGCGTCACGCTCTCGGGCGGTCAGCGTCAACGCATTGCGATTGCGCGCGTACTGTTAAAAAATGCGCCTATCCTAGTATTGGATGAAGCTACCTCAGCACTCGATTCTGAAGTCGAGGCCAGCATTCAGCAAAGCCTGTATCAGCTCATGCAGGGTAAAACAGTGATCGCGATTGCGCACCGCCTGTCCACCATTGCAGCCATGGATCGCCTGATCGTATTCGACAAGGGACGCATTGTAGAACAAGGCAGTCACGCCAAACTGATCGCAAACAGTCAGCTCTATGCACAATTATGGAATCATCAATCGGGTGGATTTCTGGGATTGCTGGATAATGATCAGAACCAATGATACATTCGATGGATTGTTGACATCACAGTCCATCTGTTGCAAAAAAACATCACCTCCTAGTTAGCCACACATTTCCCTCTCCTAGGCTTTAAACAGCACTAATTGCATTTATTCATGCAATATTCCACGCAAATCGCCCAATTAAGACTTTAATTCACTGTTTATTTGGGACTATCAAAATTAACCAAAAAAACTATAATCCTATCCCAATCATTCATCGCATAACCAGTCAATGAGCCTAGGAGTACAAAAAGTGGTGGCTAGTCCGGTTTCGAGAACACTTTTCTCAGTCTCGAGAACTTTATTCTTTTTTCTTAGCTATCTGCTCACCAACACCGCTTTCTCCAGCCCCAAAGCCCCATTAGCACAAGACATCGCTGACCTTCCTTTGGAAGAACTGATGAATATAAAAGTATCCACAGTTTCACGCAAATCAGAAAAAATAAAAGATCTTCCTGCCGCCGTATTCGTCATCTCCCAGGAGGATATCCGCCGTTCCAGCGCGAACAGCATTCCTGAATTACTCCGCATGGCGCCCGGTTTGTCAGTTGCCCGTATCGACACCAACAAGTGGTCGGTCACTTCACGTGGATACAGCGGCCGCTTTGCAGATGATCTTTTGGTGATGATCGATGGCCGCACAGTTTATTCTCCATTGTTTGCCGGGACATTTTGGGAGACGCTCGACCTGCCTTTAGAGGATATTGAGCGCATCGAAGTCATTCGCGGCCCCGGTGGAACTATCTGGGGCGCCAATGCGGCCAATGGCGCCATCCATATTCTAACCAAGCATACCAAGGATACTCAGGGCAATCTGGTCACCGCCGGAGGCGGTAGCGAAGAAAGAGGTTTTGCCACAGTACGCCATGGCGGCCGCATAGGAGAAAGCTTGCATTATCGACTCTATAGCAAAGGATTTACCCGCGACAATAGCTTCAACCTGAGCGGAGCGAACGATAGCTGGCGCATGGGAACCGTGGGTTTTCGTGCTGACTGGACGGTCAATGCAAATAATGCGATCACTTTTCAAAGCCAGTATTACGGCGGGAAAGCGGGGCAGAACACCACCTTTATCAGCCCCTTAAACCCAGAGACAGAAACTACTCGCATCGAAGACGCCAATCTATCCGGCGGACATGCACTGCTCCGCTGGCAGCGCACGCCCGACAATCAATCGAGTACCGTGTTACAAGCTTATTATGACCACACACGGCGCGACGAATTATCGTTTCGCGAATCCCGTCACACAGTCGATGTCGATTTTCAGCATCGTTTCCCGTTAACCATGCCTTTCCACCAGGATATTGTTTGGGGAGGCGGTTATCGCTGGACAGGTGACCATATGGGAATTAATCTGCCCATTTTCTTTAATCCTGCACGGCGTGACTTACAAACCGAGAACGTTTTTGCTCAAACCGACATTCCACTCATTAAAGATAAACTTAAACTGACTACCGGTTTGAAATTTTTGAATAACACCTATTCAAACGGACATTTCTTACCCAATGCCCGATTTCTGTGGACACCCGACTCCCATCAATCGTTTTGGGCTTCCGCAACCCGTTCATTGCGCCTGCCTTCGCGTTTCGAACGTGATGGCAATCAAATGATTAAAGATGGCGCTGAATTTATCCGGCGTATCAATAATCCCGGAATCACTTCCGAAACCTTATGGGGATTCGAGGTTGGCTACAAACGCCAGCTAACTGCCGATTTATCCGTAGACATAGCCGGTTTTTTCAACGACTACTCGAATTCCACCAGCGAAAGGGAAATCGCACCGGACACTATTCAAGTCACCGATCAACGTCATACTCAAATATACGGTTTTGAGGTTTTTGGAGAATGGCGCGCATTGAGCAAGCTTCGTTTTATACCGAGCTATAGTCATCTGCAAATAAGGAATAAGGTGCCGGAAGGCCAGGAAGCTGAATCCGGTGAAGATCCCAAGCACCAATTCACATTGCGTTCACAGCTTGATTTGACTCACAATGTTGAACTGGATGCTTTTTTCCGCCATATCGACAAGTTGTCCGGTCTAAAAATTCAGAGCTATCAAGCGCTTGATCTGCGCTTGTCGTGGAAACCGATGCCTAAGATGGAAGTGTCATTAATTGGGCAGAATTTATTACAATCTCATCACCAGGAATTTGTGCCCGAGCTTATCCAAACCATGCCCGTACAGATTCAACGCGGCGTTTTTGGCAAAGTAACCTGGCGATTCTAATTATTTAATCATCAAATCCAGCCAATGAATACTTGTCAAACTGTAATGATCATACGATGGCCACAGCGTTCTCATCACTAACATTCTGCAAGGTCATTTAAACAAAATGCCAAGCGCAAAATTACGCCGATTGATCTGTGGGCTCATGATGGGCCACTCGACCTTTGCGCTGGCTGATGAACAGTCCGAATATACCCTGAAGGCAGCTTTCCTATATAACTTCGCGGTCTATACGACATGGCCCGCTCTCCGGGAAAACTCATTCAATCTCTGCGTGTATGGCAGCGATCCATTTGGAATCCATCTCGATACCCTGATGCAGAAAAAGAAAGTGAATGAACGCACAATCACCATCCAAAGGATCAACGATATAAAACAACTCGATCAATGCCAATTGGTTTTTATTTCCAGCTCAGCAATGAGTCATTTAACCAACATTGTCGATATGCTGAAAAACCAGCCAGTACTCACCGTAGCTGACAGTCCAGGTGCTGGTGAGCAGGGCGTTATCCTAAATATGATCATCAAAGATGACAAAGTAACCTTTGCAGCCAACCTGAGTGCAGCAAAAAAGATAGGGATCAATTTAAGTGCTCAGTTACTGCGCTTCGCCATCGAAATCAACTGATCAGATGTGTTGCTCAATGAGCATTGCACTACTCAACTCAACAGTAACTGGATACTTAATTGACAGAAATTGTTCTATCAGAAATCATACTAAGAATTGGCATAGTAAAAACCTTATTTACCAATTTTTGATCAGCAATCAGCAATTAGTGATGTTTGAATAAAAACAATGATCTACTAAACTGCCTCATCTTGTTCAATCTGCGAAAATACGCTTCATCAACACCTTCTCATCCAATCCGAGAAGGTTTGCTGCTTTGTCTGTTTTGCATGAGTACGTTTTCCATTCAGGCAGCTACGAATCTGGAGCAGTTGAGTTTGGAAGAACTGATGGACATTCGTGTGGTAGGTGCCTCAAAATATGCACAAAAGCAACAGCAAGTCGCCGCAGCCGTCAGCATTATCACTCGCAAAGATATTCGAACCTACGGTTGGCGCACATTGAATGAGGCGCTCGCCAGCCTGCCCGGGATTCATTCCACCTACGATCATCAATACGATTATCTCGGCACACGCGGATTTGCACTGCCTGGAGACTTTAATACGCGTATCCTGATCACCATCAATGGCAATCGCATCAACGATGCCACTTACGACCAGGGGCCCACCGGGCGCGATTTTCCGCTCGACATTGATTTGATCGAGCGTATTGAATTCATTCCAGGACCTGGCAGTGCCGTATATGGACAGAATGCCATGCTGGGGGTTGTCAACATCATTACGCGCAATGGTTCGGATATAAAAGGCGCTGAGCTTTCAGCTTCCTACCAGACAACGGAAACCATGCCGCAAGAGCGCGTTACGCTGGGCAAGCAATTCGCTAACGGAACGGATGCGCTCATTTCTTTTTCCGGTCTCCAATCGCGCGGCGTAGACCGCTTCTTTGATTATGGCGACTCCGGCATTTCCGGCGTAGCGCACCGCATGGATGGGGAAAATGTTAAGCAATTATTTGCTCGTGCCTCCCACGGTCCTTTTTCCTTTGATTTCATTTATGGCGACCGGCACAAAGAAAATCCCGCCGCACCCTATATGACTGATCCATTAGTGGGCGGCGCTGCGGTCAACGATAAGCGCCTCAATACCCAAATCCAGTATAACGACCATTTTGCCAATAACACGCTCAATGTACTGGGACGCCTGTTTCTCGGCCAATATCGCTATGATCAGCCCGGTGTCTATAGCGGCGAGAAAACCGTCTCCACCGGCCCCAGTAACTGGCACGGCGCTGAATTACGGTTGCTGTCCACGGCTATCACCGATCATCAACTGATGATCGGTGTTGAATACCAAAATAACACCCGTATCGATCAAACCTTTGTCAATTTTGCAAATTCTGCGGAAAATGTAGCCATTGACAGCTCCGTGGTGCGTGTCGGGGTGTTTGCTCAAGATGAATGGCGCATCCTCCCTACGTTATCAGCAACCTTAGGGTTACGTTATGACTATATCACCTGGATTGGCAATCGGCTCAGTCCGCGCGGTGCATTGATCTGGCAGGCCACTCCCAAAACCACTTTGAAAGCGCTCTATGGGCGCGCGCATCGCTCGCCCAATTCGTATGAGCGCGATTACAACGATGCCGTATTTCAGGTTTCCAATCCAGGCTTACATAGTGAAACGATCGACACCGCTGAACTGGTGGCCGATCATCGTCCGCTACCGGATATGAATCTGCGCGCAACCGTGTATGCATGGGATATGATGAATCTGATCACATTGGGCATGGATCCTATCAGCGGAATCTCTCAATACCAACAAGCGTCACATAAAGTTTTGGCCAGAGGAACGGAATTATCGCTGGATAAAACTTGGGAATGGGGAGCGCGATTGCGCAGTAGTTTCGGTATCCAGAGCGCCGAGCAGCAAGGCTCGTCTCTGCAAAATTCACCGCAATATCTGGGCAAATTGAATCTTTCCATTCCGATCCCATTGATGACCGGCCTTCGAGCCGGCTTTGAATTGCAATACTACGGTAAGCGCAAAACCAACGATGGCACTCACACGGATAGTTATTTCCTTTCCAACCTGAATCTAGTCACTGATGTGCGCTGGGTTAAAGGATTGGAAGCATCACTCAGTTTCTACAACATGTTTAATGAGCATTACCAGCATCCGGCTGCCGATACCAACTGGCAGAACAGCCTGATACAGCCTGGACGGACAGTTCGCCTAAGAATGGATTATCGTTTTTAGGTCGATCGCCAGCCAAGCCTATCGACGATGCTGTCGCTAAACAGCCAAATAGCCCAATCACCACTTAATTTGCACATCTAAAATTCCTACAATTAAGGTAATAAAGACCTTCATTTCCCAACCTTTGATCAGAGACTCAATGTGATTAAATCAAGGTATTCATATATACATGCTTTATCACCTTGATCACCGCCAAGAAACTAACCGCATCGCTTACCTATTCTCCTGTGAGAGAAGGTCTGTTACTTTGCCTGTTTTGCCTGAAAATATTTCCCGCGCACGCGACTCCGAATTTGGAACAAATGAGTCTGGATCAGCTGATGAATATCCGTGTGATTGGGGCTTCAAAATATGAACAGAAACAACGACAAGTGGCCGCAACCGTCAACATCATCACGCGCAAAGATATCCGCGCTTATGGTTGGCGGACGCTAAATGAAGCACTCGCCAGTCTTCCTGGGATATATCCTACCTACGATTATCAGTATGATTATCTTGGCACGCGCGGTTTCGCCTTGCCTGGAGATTTCAATACGCGTGTATTGATCACCATCAATGGCAATCGTATCAACGATGCCACCTATGACCAGGGTCCCACCGGGCGTGATTTCCCGCTCGACATTGATTTGATCGAACGCATTGAATTTTTTCCGGGACCCGGCAGCGCGGTATACGGGCAAAATGCCATGTTGGGCGTGGTCAATATCATTACGCGTAACGGCTCAGATGTCAGAGGCACTGAACTTTCCGCATCCTACCAGACCGCAGAAACCATGCCGCAGGAACGAGTCACTTTAGGTAAGAAATTCGATAACGGAACCGATGCATTACTGTCCTTTTCCGGCCTCCAGTCGCGCGGAGCCAATCGATTCTTTGAATATGGCGATTCCGGTGTTGCAGGCGTGGCGCACCATATGGATGGCGAAAATGTTAAGCAAGTGTTTGCGCGCGCCATCCATGGTCCATTTTCCTTTGATTTTATCTACGGCAACCGTCGCAAGGATGATCCTACCGGCATGTTTTTCTCTGACCCGCTGGTGGGGGGTCAATTTCAGCGCGACCGCCGCCTCAACACCCAGATCCAGTATAACGAGTATTTTGCCAACAACACGCTCAATGTACTAGGGCGTTTTTTTCTCGGCCAATATCGCTATGACAACCCATTGATCTACAGCGGAGAAAAAAATCTTTTCACCGGCCCAAGTGATTGGCATGGAGTTGAATTACGCCTTTTGTCGACAGCACTGACCGATCATAAACTGATGATCGGGGCGGAATATCAAAATAACACCCGCATCAAACAAACTTTCCAGAGTTTCGCCAGTCCCGATGAAAATGCACTGCTGAGAGACTCGGTGATCCGTGTGGGCGTATATGCCCAAGACGAATGGCGGATTACCGACACGCTATCGGCGACTATGGGGCTGCGTTATGATCACAACAACTGGATCAACAGCCGATTGAGCCCGCGCGGCGCACTGATCTGGCAAGCAACGCCCCAGCTAACCTTTAAAGCCCTGTATGGCCGCGCTCATCGATCGCCTAATGCCTATGAGCGCAATTATAACGACGGGATGTCCCAGGTTTCTAATCCAGGACTGCACAGCGAATCAATGGATACCGCCGAACTGGCAGCCGATTATCTACCGCTGCCGAACATGAATATACGCGCCACCGCATATGCCTGGAATATGACCAACCTTATCAGCTTAGGGACTGATCCCATCAGTGGACTTTCTCAATACCAGCAAGGATCCGGCAAGGTTGAAGTCAGAGGCGGCGAACTATCGGTAGATAAAACCTGGGATTGGGGAGCACGATTGCGCAGTAGTTTTGGCATTCAGGATGCAGAACAACAAGGCTCACAGCTCCTGAATTCCCCACACTTCCTGGGCAAGCTGAATATTTCCATGCCGATCCCGTTGATGACCGGCCTTCGCGCCGGCTATGAATTGCAGTATTACGGCAACCGCAAAACCCTTAATGGTTCGCATACGGATAGCTATCTTCTTTCCAATCTCAATCTAACCAGCGATATTCGATGGGTCAAAGGATTGGAAGCATCACTGAGTCTATACAATTTGTTTAACGAGCATTACCAGCACCCGGCTGCCGACACCAACTGGCAAAATAGTCTCGTGCAACCTGGAAGAACGGTAAGGCTAAGAATGAATTTTCATTTCTGAATCTGGATCGAATGGGTATTTATACATCACATAGTGCTTTATTTGATTTCTATCATATGCAGCATTTACTTAAGTAAGGTAGGATACTAGGACAATGAATAAAAACAATATCACATGACAATTGACATGACAGGTAGCGATTATTCAGTTTTCAAAATTGAACATCACTGAATCACTCACGACCTAGCGGATCGGTTCTTATTGGTAGTCACTATTGTTTAAACAATTTAAGTAACAAAAATCCCTATTTATCACATTTTGGTTAGCGGCTTGGTATGTTTAAATCGATAAATTAAAAAATCAATCTCGCTCACCGTGTTCATCCCGAAGAAGCTCACTCCATTAATCGTTCATCCTCCGGCAAGGAAAGGAGCCTTGTTATGTTTGCTCTGCATGAAAGTATTGCCGGTCTGCGCAGCAGAATCACTGGAGGATATGAGCCTGGGACAGTTGATGAATATCAGTATTACCAGCGCCTCCAAGTATGAGCAGAAACAGACACAAGTAGCAGCCGCTGTCAGCGTCATTACGCGCAAAGATATCAGAACTTATGGCTGGCGCACCATCAATGAAGCACTCGCCAGTCTGCCTGGGATACACACCACTTATGATTATCAGTATGATTATTTTGGTTCACGTGGCTTGGGCCTCCCAGGAGATTTCAATTCGCGCGTGCTGATTACCATCAATGGCAATCGCATCAACGATGCCACCTATGACCAAGGTCCTACCGGCCGAGATTTTCCGCTTGATATTGATCTGATCGAGCGAATCGAGTTTATCCCTGGACCAGGTGGCGCCGTGTATGGTCTGAATGCCATGATTGGTGTCGTCAACATCATTACGCGCAATGGCTCGGATGTCAAAGGCGCAGAGCTATCGGCCTCCTACCAAACCGCAGAAGTGATGCCACAAGAACGTGTCACGCTGGGCAAGAAATTTAGCAATGGAACCGACGCAATCCTGTCTTTTTCCGGACTTCAGGCGCGTGGCGTCGATCATCGCTTTGATTTTGGGGATGCCGGTGTTTCCGGTGTGGCGCATCGCATGGATGGTGAAAATGTCAAACAAATGTTTGCACGCGCTACCCACGGCCCTCTCTCATTTGATTTCATTTACGGCGATCGACGCAAGGATGATCCTACCGGCGCCTATCTATCCGATCCATTGGTAAACGGTCAGTTTCAGCGCGACCGCCGCCTCAATACGCAAATCCAGTATAACGATAGCTTTGCCAACGACACAC
>JAGOKN010000079.1 GCA_017994575.1 Nitrosomonas sp. | reverse complement strand
GAAGATCAACTTTTTTATTTTTCTCAACGTGGTATTGATGCAGAAGAAGCCGTTTCAATGATTATCAATGGTTTTTGCAAAGATGTATTTCAACAATTGCCGATGGAATTTGCTGTTGAAGCCACCAAACTTTTGAGCTTCAAACTAGAGGGAAGCGTCGGATGATTTACGAAAACAGTACAACTATTCTTTCAGTGCAAGGATTACATGCCAGCATTAATGGCACTGAGATACTTAAAGGCATGGATCTCACCGTCAAGAGTGGAGAAATTCATGCAATTATGGGTTTAAACGGCTCGGGTAAGAGCACCTTCGCAAAAGTTCTGGCAGGTCATTCAGCTTATGAGGTCACTGCTGGATCTGTTCAATTTGAAGGCAAGAACTTATTAGAACTGCCACCTGAGGAACGTGCTCGTGCCGGAGTCTTTTTGGCTTTTCAATATCCTATTGAGATTCCAGGCGTAGCCAATACACAATTCCTGCGCCTTGCTTACAACACGGTACAAACACAACGCGGAAGAGAAGAACTGGATCCTCTCGAATTTGATGATTTCGTTCGTGAAAAAATGAAATTGCTGGATATGAAACCTGATTTCCTGGATCGCAGTGTCAATGAAGGCTTCTCTGGTGGCGAAAAAAAGCGTAATGAAATTTTACAAATGGCATTACTGGAACCCAAATTAAGTATTCTGGATGAAACAGATTCAGGTCTTGATATTGACGCACTTAAAATCGTAGCCAACGGTGTTAATCAACTCACCAATAAAAATAATGCAACGATTTTAGTCACCCATTACCAACGCCTGCTTGATTATATCAAGCCAGATTATGTTCATGTCATGCAGGCAGGCCGCATCGTAATGACAGGTGGTAAAGAATTGGCATTGGAATTGGAAACGCGCGGATACGATTGGATAAGTACCAGCAAGCACTCAATTGCGGGAGAAATCGCATGAGTGAAATAGCCAACAATGATTATCTTGAGTGCTTACTCAAATCATGGTCTATTAAATCTACAGAATCACAATCCTGGCTCGATCAATTGCGATCGCAAGCAATTGATCGCGTCAGCGCTCAGAAATTACCAACCAAGCGCGATGAAGAATGGCGCTTTACTGATATTTCGTCTTTAACCCACCTACTCTACCGGCCATCGCAACCTGAATGTGCATTGCAGGCAAGCGATATTGAGCATCTGTACTTAAACGAAGCAGAAAATCGCCTGGTATTTGTAGATGGTCACTATTCTCCAGAATTATCAAGCATAGCTGACCAAGCGGCGCTCGTGATTGGAAATTTACCAGAATTCTTATCCACGCACTCAGCTACTCTGGAGTGCCACCTGGGACAATACGCCAAATTTGAGAATAACGTATTTTCAGCATTAAACACTGCTTTCCTGCGCGATGCTGCACTGATATTGGTTCCGAAAAATGTGTCGGTCACCAACCCCATCCATCTGTTATTTATTGCCACTCAGCAGGAAGTCACTAGTTATCCGCGTTGTCTATTGATCGGTGAAACAGGTAGCAACGTAACGATCATCGAAGATTACGTCGCTCTTCAGGACGCAACTTATATCACTAATTCGGTCACAGAAATCAGTTTGGCTGCCAATGCACACGCTCGTCACATTCGAGTTCAGCGTGAAAATACTCATGCCTTTCATTTTGCAAACTGTGCAGTTTCATTAGCACACGCCAGTCATTATCAATCCGCCAGTATTTCTCTGGGCTCTCATATTTCGCGTTATAACCTGGACGTACGGTTAATGGATGAAGCAGCAGAATGCATCATCGATGGTTTGACCTTGATTTCAGACCGCCAACTGGCAGATACGCATACCTGCATTGATCATGTTAAGCCCAATGGCACTAGTCATCAGCAACATAAATGTATCGTTGGTGACTCAGCTCATGCCGTGTTCAACGGAAAAATCATAGTACGCCCGCACGCGCAACGCACCAATTCATCACAATCGAGCCGGAACTTGCTGCTCAGTAGTGCTGCGCAAATTGACACTAAACCACAACTCGAGATTTTTGCTGATGACGTTAAGTGCGCGCACGGTGCAACAGTTGGTCAACTTGAACAAGAAGAAATTTTTTATTTGGAAAGCCGTGGTTTATCAGAACTGGCTGCACGTAATTTATTAACCTACGCATTTGGAGCAGAAATTATCAGTCGTATTCCTGTCACTTCGCTCAGGCAACAATTAGAGCAGGCGGTGCTTAACCAAACGCAGGGTAAATGATTATGAATTTGACCAATGCTTCTTTAAAAGCTGAAGCTACCCCTGCTTTCGATCTGGAAAAAATCCGCGCTGATTTTCCGATTCTAAAACTTAAAATTGATGGCAAACCGCTTATTTACCTTGATAACGCGGCTTCCAGCCAAATGCCGCAACAAGTCATTGACCGTTTGGTACAGTACCAAACGACTCAGCATGCCAATATCAACCGCGCCGTCCACTATCTATCTGAAGTGGCCACCATGGAATATCACAATGCACGTTGCAAATTGCAACAATTCGTCAATGCGCGTGAGGATAGAGAAATTATTTTTACCAGCGGCACGACCGATTCTATTAATTTGGTCATGCATGGTTATGGGCGTAAATTTATCAAAGCCGGCGATGAAATTATCCTCACCACATTAGAACATCATTCCAATATCGTTCCCTGGCAGATGCTAGCCAATGAGAAAGGCGCAAAAATCCGCGTCGTTCCCATTAATAACAACGGTGAGTTAGAAGTGGACGAATATGAAAAACTGTTCAATGAACGTACCAAGTTTGTTGGTTTAATTCATGTATCGAATGCGCTCGGCACAATCAATCCTATTAAGAAAATGATTGATTTCGCTCATCAACATGGTGTACCCGTACTGATTGACGGAGCACAAGCAGCACAGCATATCACCGTCGATGTGCAAGCGCTCAATTGCGATTTCTACGCTTTTTCAGCGCATAAACTCTGCGGTCCAACGGGTGTAGGCATATTGTATGGCAAAGCTGCCTTACTAGAAGCTATGCAACCCTTTAAGGGAGGCGGCGACATGATTGCTTCCGTCACTTTTGAAGAAACTATTTACAATACCATTCCGCATAAATTTGAAGCCGGCACTCCTCCGATTGCCGCGGCAATCGGTTTTGGCGCTGCCATTGATTATTTGACGACAATTGGCATAGAGTCTATTGCGGCCTACGAATTATCCTTATTGAATTATGCGACTGAATGTTTAAATAATATTCCAGGTGTCAAGATTATTGGCACAGCAGCGGAAAAAACGGCTGTTCTATCGTTCACGATCGACGGTATTCATCCCCATGATATCGGCACTATCCTAAATCAGGATGGCATTGCTGTTCGCACTGGGCACCATTGTGCACAACCCGTCATGCAGCGATTTAATGTACCGGCCACCTCGCGCGCCTCATTTGCTTTCTATAATAAAAAAACAGATGTAGACGCTTTGGCAGCTGGTATCAAAACTGTACAAAAGGTTTTTTTATAATGCACACAAATTCACTTTACCAAGAAGTCATACTCGACCATAACCGGAAGCCTCGCAATTATGGCAAGCTAGATCACGCCAGTCATCATGCAGTAGGACATAACCCTTTATGCGGAGATCGCCTTAATATTGCGCTGCAACTTGACGATGATCAAATCAATGACATTGCATTTGAAGGTGAATCCTGTGCAATTTGCAAGGCTTCTGCATCTATGATGACAGCTGCCGTCAAGGGTAAATCTCGCTTGGATGCTGAAACACTCATCCATGAATTTAGAGAATTAGCCACCGGTAAGCTGGATACCAATCACCCCAATCATCTTGGACGATTGACAGTTTTTTCGGGTATCCGTGACTTACCGACTCGCGTTAAATGTGCAATTCTGCCTTGGCACACGCTGCATGCCGCACTCAACTCACTGGATAACGCATCAACTGAATCAAATAATGACTCGGAGCAAACTACTGCATCTGATTAGTCTTATTCGATCAACGACATTCAATGTGTTATCTGCTACAGATACGCTCATTCAAAAGAGAACTGCAACAGCCTTTTGTGATAGATCGCAACAATTGTGCAAAATAATAATTACATAACTCAGTATAAATAAAAAACTAAAATGCCAAAAATTGCTGATATTGAAGGAACACCAAACAAAAATGCGTTGAAATTTATCCTCAAAGAACCTTTAACTTGGGGAGTAGCACGATCCTATGATAACGCCGAAGCTGCGAAGGATGATCCACTGGCTTCTGCATTATTTGACATTGATCATGTCACCAACGTTTTCTACATTGATCAATGGATCACCGTTACCCAAGACGGTGAAGCCAATTGGCAAGATCTGGCGCGTGAAATTGCCGATCCGATTCGGGCAGCGCCTGCAGCTTCTGCTCAATCCGCTGAAGCAGTGGCTGCTGCCAGCAGTGTACTATCTGAGTTAAGCCCGGAAGATCAATTGCGATTGGAAAGAATCAATGTTCTGCTGGATGAAGAAATTCGCCCCTATCTACAACACGATGGAGGTGATCTGCATGTATTGGGATTAGAAGGCAATATTCTGCGCATCCACTACCAGGGAGCCTGTGGTACTTGCCCCAGCTCGATTTCTGGCACGCTTAGAGGAATTGAAAACATGCTTAAAACTATTGAGCCTGATATGCAGGTCGTTGCCAGCTAGTTTTCTCGCGCTCTATTTCTGGCATTTTGATCAAACAATAAAAAAGGTGGCTTCGCGCCACCTTTTTCGATTTAATTTACTGATCTACAATCAAACACGTTTTCTGAATTCATTGTTATGCGGATCAATTTCGATCTTATCACCTATTTCCACAAAAGCAGCCACGGGGATTTCATAACCGGTTCCTACAAGACGGGCAGGTTTCATAATCTTACCCGTTGTATCACCTCTTACCGCTGGTTCGGTATATTCAACCTCACGGACAATCGTATTGGGCAATTCAACGGAAATCGCTTTGCCCTCATAAAAAGTTACCTGACAAATATCTTGCATACCATCTACGAGATAATTGAGTACGTCTGACATATTGTCAGCTTCGACCTCTATCTGGTTGTAGTCAGCATCCATAAATACATAAAGCGGATCTGCAAAATAACTGTAAGTACATTCCTTTTTGTCCAAGACGACCAGATCAAATTTCTCATCCGCTTTATAGACGGTTTCCATCGTAGTGCTGGAAAATAAATTTTTCAGTTTCATCTTAACCACAGATGCATTACGACCCGATTTAGTAAATTCAGCACGCTGCACAACCATAGGGTCAGTACCAACCATTACGACATTACCCGAGCGTAGTTCCATTGCGGTTTTCATATTTCAATTCCAAAATTTAAGTGATTAGCAGATTATTGCTGTTTATCCAGAAAAACAGCCCGTTCTTGAGCCGTAAATTATAGCCGATTTCCAACAAACTGCACCAGACTGGTTGCCAAATCATCTTGTTTCAATAACTGACTGATCCAGCTTTTATTATGTCGCTCCATGGATTGACAAAAGCACAAGAAGTTCATCCAAATGTGATGATTCATTTCATACTTGCCATTCCAGCTATGCCACATGTCACGGACTGCAACTGCCATTTCTAAGGACATATTGATCGTATATAAATCAAGAAATGCATCCAGTTTTTTCCAATGAGCGTCGTCTGTTTGCGGATAAATATTCCAAACAAACGGATTGATTGCCCACTGAGCGCGCACAAAAGAATCTTCACCTCTTACAAAATTAACATCACAACTCCAAAGCAATTGATCATAATCAGTTTGTTGCATAAACGGGATAATCTGAACAGTGAGTGCACCCTGACTGAACAGGTTCTCAGATTGTGGCATTTCATTATTGCGGAATGCAGCAATACTTTCAGTTGTCTCACCCTGGGGCACAATTAACAGAATCGGTATTGAAGATTGTGTTAATACCTGGATGAGCTTTTCCACAGGCGCACCGTCATAACAAAATAATGAGATGCGTATTTCACCCGATTTGCGCACAGGCAACTTCTTACGCTGCAAAAATGCCTGTTCGGCGGCTGCGTCGAAAGCATTTCTTTGCACCACCAAGCCTTTCTCGCGCAGCAATCCACCAGTACCTGGCGAAAATCCGGGAAAAAAACATGTTTTGGTCAAGGGAAAACGAGGATGCGGTGAAGGCAAACCATGAAATTGAGTCACCCACGGTTCTGCGCTGAGATATTCCAGATTAATCCAAACAGGAGGTTTCGTTTTCTGCGACATCGCCGTCACATACGCTGCAGGCAAATCACAAGCGAAAGCTTCAATGACCACATCAGCAGGTTCCACTTCTGCAAATGCCGGATGCCATTGATAAATATCGACACCCTGCACGACCTGACGTTGATGATGAGGATCAAGATCCGGTGCTATACGGGCAAAACTGATCAGATCATCGACCCATAGTCTTACGACCTGCCGATGCTCCTGCGTCAATTGGCGTGCTAATCGCCAGCAGACCCCAATATCGCCAAAGTTATCGATAACCTTGCAAAAAATATCCCATCTGTGCTGCATATTGGTAGTTGGGAAAGGGTGGCTTAAAGGTAAACGATTTATTCGTCAATTCTCACGGCAAATAAATCATGCGCATCCGCATCGGTGATCTCAACCTCAATGAAGTCGCCAGGTTGTCCAGAAGTAGCGCTTTCCACGTAGACCAATCCGTCAATCTCCGGTGCATCCGCGCTACTTCTGGCAACCATGCCTTCTTCAGTCAACTCGTCAATCATCACCGTCATCTTCAGTCCCACTTTGGTTGCCAGGCGTTGGCGGCTGATCTCTTCCTGCAATTGCATAAAGCGCGCACGCCGCTCTTCCTTGACTGCTTCCGGTACATGGTCCGGCAACCGATTGGCAGTTGCACCCTCCACCGGTGAATAAGCGAAGCATCCCACACGATCCAATTGAGCTTCCTGCAAGAAAGCCAGCAGTTCCTCAAACTCTGCGTCCGTTTCACCCGGAAAACCGACAATGAAGGTACTGCGCAATGTTATATCGGGACAAACCTTTCGCCATTGCTGGATGCGCGCCAAATTATTCTCGGCACTGGCTGGTCGTTTCATGGCTTTCAGAATACGAGAATTCGCATGTTGAAACGGCACATCAAGATAAGGCAGTATTTTGCCTTCCGCCATCAAGGGAATCACTTCATCCACATGGGGATAGGGATACACATAATGCAGACGTACCCACACACCCAAGGAACCCAGTGCCTGCGCAAGCTCGGTGAGACGGGTTTTAACCGGCCTGCCTTGCCAGAAACCCGTGCGGTATTTCACATCGACTCCGTAAGCGCTAGTATCCTGTGAAATGATCAAAAGCTCTTTGACACCGGCATCAACCAGATGCTCCGCTTCCTGCATCACTTGGTGAATCGGTCGACTCACCAAATCACCGCGCATGGAGGGAATAATGCAAAAAGTGCAACGATGATTGCAGCCCTCAGAAATTTTGACATACGCATAATGTCTGGGCGTTAACCGAATTCCCTGCGGCGGTATCAAGCTGGTATAAGGATCATGCGGCTGGGGCAAATGCGCATGGATGGCAGACATGACTTCCGGCAGTGCATGCGGTCCCGTGACCGCCAAGACTTGAGGATGTGCTTTCTTAACCACATCCCCTCCTTCTTTGGCGCCTAAACAGCCCGTGACAATGACTTTACCATTCTCGGCCAAAGCTTCTCCGATAGCATCCAGAGATTCCTCGACAGCACTATCAATAAACCCACAAGTGTTAACCACCACCAGATCGGCATCTTCATACGAAGGCGATATTTCATAACCTTCCGCGCGCAATTGCGTCAAAATCTGTTCAGAATCGACCAATGCTTTTGGGCAGCCTAACGAAATAAAGCCAACTTTTTGTGAGTTTTGTTTAGATGATGACATGAAATAAAATTAAGTAAGAATAGAAGCGACAAGTAGTCAGTAAACATCGAATTTTATCTGATTACAGTCGATTGCGACTTTATATCTTCGCATGACTGCGAGCGCATACAAGCCTGTAAGGTTCATAAATTTAAATGCCTAACTTCAACTGCCGTGTTTTATTGATAACGAATACACATCGACTACCGTGTGCAATTGCAATAATCTACGCGGGTCCGACAAACCGTGCAGCGTCAATAATCGACCATAAATGAATCAAGCCGCCGATCACCGCAGGAATAATAAGCACAGCAAAAAAATACCCGATACCGACAACAACGAAAAATAAAAATGCGGATAACAATCGTCCTTGTACCAATTGCCCCAAACCCGGAATAAAGAAACTACAAACCGCAGCTAGTACATTCCCGCCTGATCCCTGCCCTGACATCATGTTTCCTCTTCCTCACTGATTATTACCTTAAAATTAGTTACTTTTCCTAATTGTACTTTCATTCTTGAGCATATGCTCATAATCAATGCCGGTCATATTGCCTGCCATTTTTTTCTCACGAATTTCTTCCAAATCACCGAGCTTGTTTATGCGCAAGGAGGTATCTTGAATCAATTCATCCAGCTTTTTAATGGATTCGGGTGACAATGTTTGGGTTCTATCAATTTCAAGATGAATAAACTGTAAATTGTTCAAAAAATTACCCGTGATATCCTGCACTGTCCGCATGGTAGCTTTTAACACTTTTAATTTTTCTTCGTGTATCTCAATTTCACGGTTAGAGTGTATGCTCTGTAAGCGCACTTGATGTAATGCTTCGGTTTGGCCTTGTTGAATCAGCGCCAGTATTGCCGTGGTCCAAATCGAAGCGACTGCCAATAGCCGATTTGCAACCACCTGATATAGAGGTATGTCACTCGGTGGCGATCCCATGTATCCAACCCCCACTAATAGAGTGCATATTGCGGCTACCATGATGGTAAAACGCTTTACAGGAGATCTTAACGAAAACAATACGACCGCGATATAAAGAATTCCACTGGCAACCCCCAGCGGAGTGACCATATCCAGCAACAAAATTAATATTGCAACCAGACCACAAGTGAAATAGACACTTAACTGAGTGGAATTGCCTTGGTCGGATGAATTTGCATTGAGATAGTTCGGATCGCTCATTTTCAGTCTTATCAGACAATTTTATTAAGACCAGTTCGACGTAACTATAGCAAATTACTTTGTCTAAAATTACATTTATTTTTTTGATTCGAGCATCAGTTTCGCAGCTTCCTTCAATAGAAATTCCCTAAAGGTTTTCGCAACTCCCGACAAACGTTTGTTCTTTCTATTTACCACATGCCAGAAGCGAATAATTGGAAATCCTTGCACATCCAACACTTTGAGACGATTGGTTTCAAGTTCTAACTCTGCAGTATGCTGCGACATAATGCCTAATCCCATGCCCGCTTGCACTGCCTGCTTGATCGCCTCGGTGGTATCCGTCTCCATGCCTTTATTGATTTTGATTTGATGTTCTGCGAAGAAGCGTTCCATAGCACTGCGTGTACCAGAACCTGATTCCCGTACAAGAAAAATCTCTTTAGCCAACCGCTGCACTGGAATGTTATGTTCCTGGCATAACGGATGATTAGGCGGCGCAATCACCACCAAAGGATTCTCCATAAATGATTCACTATCAATATCCAGATTTTCAGGCGGTTGCCCCATGATCGCCAGATCAATCAGGTTATCCGAAAGCTGTTTCAATACCGTTTCGCGGTTGGAAACAGCCAAGCTGACCGTAACACCGCTATAGCGTTGGCAAAATTTTGCCAACAGATGCGGCGCAAAGTAATTCGCGGTGGTCACCACCGAGATATTGAGTTTCCCGCGTTCCATACCTTTCAATTCATCCAATGCAACTTCCATATCAGTCAACTGTTGGGAAATTAAACGGCTATACTGATACAACTCGCGTCCCGCCTCAGTCAGATAAATTCGTTTACCTAATTGTTCAAAAAGCGGCAAACTAATATTGTCTTCAAGTTGCTTAATCTGCATGGAAACAGCAGGTTGAGTTAAATGAAGTTCATCGGCGGCACGCGAATAGCTCAAGTGTCTGGCAACCGATTCAAACACTTTTAGTTGTCGCAAAGTAAGATGTAACATGCATCGACTCAATAAGTTTCAATATAAGTACAACCTTATCATAAATATTAGAATTATTGATTTGTTCTTATAGTTACTTCACGCTATAGTTCATTTCATCGATTTGAGTAGTCATGTTCGTAACGCAATATCCTCTCTTTTCTGCCTGTGCTTTTTGGCTGAAGCTGAGTGGAACTTAACTGGAGAAGAAACTATGGCAGTAAAAATATATAACGCTGGTGTAAAAGAATATAGACACACTTACTGGACCCCTGATTATACGCCGCTGGATACCGACCTTTTGGCGTGTTTCAAAATTACGCCGCAACCCGGCGTACCTCGTGAAGAAGTTGCTGCTGCAGTGGCTGCTGAATCTTCCACGGGTACATGGACCACAGTGTGGACTGATCTTTTAACCGATTTGGACTACTACAAAGGACGTGCTTATAAGATTGAAGACGTGCCTGGTGATGACACCTGTTTCTACGCATTCGTAGCTTACCCAATTGATCTGTTTGAAGAAGGCTCCGTGGTTAACGTGCTGACTTCGTTGGTCGGTAACGTGTTTGGTTTTAAAGCGCTCCGCGCACTACGTCTGGAAGATATTCGTTTCCCGATTGCTTATGTCAAAACCTGTGGTGGACCTCCAGCAGGTATTCAGGTGGAACGCGATCGTTTAAACAAATATGGCCGCGCGCTGCTAGGTTGTACTATTAAACCTAAACTGGGTCTGTCCGCCAAAAATTATGGCCGCGCTGTGTACGAATGTCTGCGCGGTGGTCTGGATCTGACCAAGGACGATGAGAACGTTAATAGTCAACCTTTCATGCGCTGGCGTGATCGTTTCGAATTCGTGGTGGAAGCTTGCCAAAAGGCTGAGCGCGAAACCGGAGAACGTAAAGGTCACTACTTGAACGTCACCGCGCCAACCCCGGAAGAAATGTACAAACGTGCAGAGTTTGCCAAAGAACTGGGCGCACCGATCATTATGCATGATTACTTGACGGGTGGTTTAACAGCCAATACAGGACTGGCTAACTGGTGTCGCAACAACGGAATACTGTTGCATATCCACCGTGCCATGCACGCCGTGCTCGATCGCAATCCGCACCATGGTATCCATTTCCGCGTTTTAACCAAGATTCTCCGTTTATCAGGGGGTGATCACCTGCACTCCGGTACCGTAGTCGGAAAATTAGAAGGCGATCGCGCAGCCACCCTTGGCTGGATCGATACCATGCGCGACAAATTCGTCAAAGAAGACCGCAGTCGCGGCCTGTTCTTCGATCAGGATTGGGGTTCGATGCCAGGCGTATTCCCAGTGGCTTCGGGTGGTATTCACGTTTGGCATATGCCAGCACTAGTCGCTATTTTCGGTGATGATGCCTGCCTGCAGTTTGGTGGTGGTACTCTGGGTCATCCATGGGGTAACGCTGCTGGCGCCGCTGCTAACCGCGTCGCATTAGAAGCCTGCGTAGAAGCGCGTAACCAAGGTGTTGAAATCGAGAAGGAAGGCAAAGCGATTCTGACCAAAGCAGCGAAAAGCAGTCCCGAACTAAAAATCGCCATGGAAACATGGAAAGAGATCAAGTTCGAGTTTGATACGGTTGATAAGCTCGACGTAGCCCACAAGTAAGCAATACATAATTAAAGAAGAAGAGCTGATGACTAACATTGCTTTTCTTCTTCATCTCTCTAAAAATGAGGAATAAATAATGAGTGAAGTAATCGATTACAAATCACGTGTCAGTGACCCAGCAAGTCGTAAGTTTGAGACATTTTCCTACCTACCTGCGATGTCTGACAAAGATATCAAGAAACAAGTAGAGTATTTAATTAGCAAAGGCTGGAATCCAGCCATCGAGCATACAGAACCAGAGTATGTCATGGATTCCTACTGGTATATGTGGAAACTGCCTATGTTTGGTGAAACTGATGTAGATCGCGTGCTGGCAGAAGCTGCCGCATGTCATAAAGCCAACCCGAATAATCATGTTCGTTTAATTGGCTACAACAATTTCAACCAGTCACAAGGCGCGGCCATGGTGATATACCGCGGCAAGACTGTGTAAGACACAACGGGTTTCGTACCCTGGAACCCCCATACCTGTTAAAGGCTCGGGGGTTTTTTTTGACCCAAATAAAGTACTTTTCAGATAGCTATAACAGGAGTTCATCATGAGCGAAGTCATTGATCAATATCGTGTAACCACCGAGCCCTATTACCATCCCGTAGCTGATGAGGTGGAATTATATGAAGCCGCCTATTCAGTGCGTATGCCGATGATGCTGAAAGGTCCTACCGGCTGTGGTAAAACTCGTTTTGTTGAATACATGGCCTGGAAATTAAAAAAACCGCTGATTACCGTAGCTTGTAACGAAGATATGACCGCATCTGATCTAGTGGGTCGTTTCTTGTTGGATGCCAACGGCACACGCTGGCAAGATGGTCCGCTAGCTGTTGCGGCACGCTATGGCGCCATCTGCTATTTGGACGAAGTCGTTGAAGCACGCCAGGATACCACTGTGGTGATTCATCCGTTAACCGACAATCGCCGTGTCTTGCCATTGGAAAAAAAAGGTGAACTCGTTCATGCGCATGCTGACTTCCAGATTGTCATTTCCTACAATCCCGGTTATCAAAGCTTGATGAAAGACCTCAAACAATCCACCAAACAGCGTTTTGGCGCACTGGATTTTAATTACCCTAGCCATGACGTTGAAAGTGAAATTGTGTCACATGAAACGGGAGTATCCACTGAAATTGCTGAAAAACTGGTATCGATTGCGGAACGTGCACGCAACCTCAAAGGCCATGGATTGGATGAAGGCATCTCAACGCGTATGCTGATTTACGCCGGTAGCCTCATTGCTAAAAAAGTGGACGCACATGCCGCTTGCCGTGTTGCTCTGGTTCGCCCAATCACTGATGATCCGGATATGCGCGATGCACTGGATGCCGCAGTCAGCACTTTCTTTAATTAACAGTTTTTATACTTCAGAAAATTTTTGATTGTTTTGTGAATATAAACAGGTGC
>JAGOKN010000078.1 GCA_017994575.1 Nitrosomonas sp. | reverse complement strand
TTAAGTTTCCCCTAATTCCCTCAGCTTTTGATGCCTATATTATAATTTCCCAGGAATTTCAGCGTTTGCTAATTCGCATGCATTCGAACATTTATAGGGTTTCCAAGCGTTTCGCAGGACCGACTAAATAGCTTGGTCAAAGTCTGAGCAAATCCGTATTTTAGAAACATTACAGCTTTGATGGGTGGTCGTCGTAGTGGAAAGCGAGGTAGCGTTGCCAAGGGAAACCCCCAGGTACTGGTGGCTATTGAGAACCGGAGCAAGTATGCTGGGTTTATCTGTAGTAGTTCAGATCTGATCTGGTTTCCCAGGGACTTGGCCGGTGAATGACTTCAGCCTTATACAAGCCATTGATGTTCTCAGCCAAGGCGTTATCATAGGAATCTCGGCGACTGCTCACAGAGGGTTTAAAACGCATCTCGGCCAGACTATCAGAATGGCGAATCGAAACATATTGTGAACCTCTGAGCGTTTGAGGCTATTTCGATTTTTCATATAGATTAATTTTTTGAATATTTATTCTTCCAAAAGGACCACCATGCTTGAAGGGATGTCAACCACTATTGGCTTCATCGCTGCCTTTCTCACTACTGCTGCCTTCGTACCACAGGCCTATCATTCTTGGAGAACACGTGATCTATCAGGTATCTCGCTGCCGATGTATGCTATGTTCACTATCGGCGTCGTGTTATGGCTATTCTACGGCTATCTGATTGGTAGCGTGCCAGTTATATTAGCCAACCTGATAACGTTTTTATTGTCTAGTATGGTGCTTTGCCTTAAAATTCAGCAAATTATGGTACTGCGCGTCAATCGCTGACTTTGTCGGCAGCTTGTCAGCCTCTATAGTAACTTGAACAGTTTGAGTAAAGCGATAAGAATGCCACTTTGTGCCATCAATTGATTAGCATGTCTCGTTCCAAAAGTTATTCAGGCAAGCGATGTCACATTAGCACTTGCACTGTTAGTATAAATTCGGGTTGTAAGGCACAGTGAGATCAAATGGTTTACCTCTGTCACTACAGCTAAATTCTTGCAGTTGTGCAGAGGTCTTTAATGTGTCCGTTCAAAGGGGCAACTCCATTCTGCGGCACAGGCAATTGGTCTACGAATGAAACGGTATGGAGCGAAGGATAGTGTTGATAGTATGTATGAATACTATCAATTCAATCCGTTAATTGTATGAGCCGATTTGTGTTCAGAATTATAGGTCACGTAATGCCGACCTCATTCCATCATCACAAATTTACACCTATACAAGCACTGAAGTATGATGCAGGCTCTTTCTCAGCACTGAGTATTCAATCTACAGCCGTTCATCAAAGGTAATAAATTAATCGTGGGAGTTCATCGGGCTTTACAAATAGAATATTAGTGCAGCAGGTAATCTACCCAGTTGATCAATTTTATACAATAATAACTCACCACATGGTCGATAAAAAAAGCCTTTCCGAACGTGATATCTGTACCAAATACATTACTCCCGCTATTATCAGGGCCGGGTGGGATTTACACAGCCAGGTTCGGGAAGAAGTCAGCTTCACCAAAGGCCGTATCATTGTGCGTGGTAAGTTGCATGCGCGTGGAGAACAGAAACGGGCTGACTATATTCTGTACTATAAATCCAATATTCCGCTGGCTGTGATTGAAGTCAAAGAAAATGGCTATAGTGTGGGATCTGGTATGCAACAGGCTTTGAACTATGCAGATACCTTGGGTGTGCCGTTTGTGTTTAGCTCCAATGGTGACGCTTTCCTGATGCATGACCGCACCGGATTAGCTGATCAGACCGAGCATGAGCTGACGCTGGATGCTTTTCCATCACCCGCACAACTCTGGCAACGCTATTGCCAATGGAAAGGTCTGGAATCAGCCGAAGCTCGCCATACCGTCGAAATGTCGTACTTTGACGATGGTTCCGGTCGTATTCCTCGCTATTACCAAGCCAACGCTATCAATAACACCGTAGAGGCGGTGGCGAAAGGCCAGCAGCGTATTTTATTGGTCATGGCCACTGGCACTGGCAAAACCTATACGGCGTTTCAGATCATCTGGCGGCTATGGAAGTCAGGCACCAAAAAGCGCATCCTTTTTCTGGCTGACCGCAATATTCTGGTCGACCAGACCAAGAACAATGATTTCAAGCCGTTTGGCGCAGCAATGACCAAGATCAATAAACGCCAGATCGACAAAAGCTATGAGATTTACCTGTCGTTGTATCAGGCTGTTACCGGCAGTGAAGAAGAGCAAAATATCTACAAGCAGTTTTCACCGGATTTCTTTGATCTGATTGTGATTGACGAGTGCCATCGGGGCAGCGCTGCGGAAGATTCCGCATGGCGCGAGATTCTGGCGTATTTTTCCTCGGCAACGCATATCGGTTTAACCGCCACACCCAAAGAAACCAAAGACGTTTCTAGTATTCATTATTTTGGAGATCCCATCTATAGTTACACCCTTAAACAGGGAATTGAAGATGGTTTTCTGGCGCCGTATAAAGTAGTGCGGATTGACTTCGATGTTGATTTGAAAGGATGGAGACCTAGCAAGGGCCAAAAAGACAAGTATGGGAATCTCATTGAAGATCGTATCTACAACCAAACCGATATTGACCGCAATATTGTATTTGATGAACGCACTCATCTTGTGGCATGGAAGATCACTCAATTCCTTCAACAAACTGGCGAGTTCCAGAAAACAATCGTTTTCTGTGATGACATCGACCACGCTGAGCGCATGCGTCAAGCTTTAGTAAATCTCAATCCTGAGCGGATCAAGGAAAACCGCAAATACGTGATGCGCATTACCGGCGATGAAACCGAGGGTAAAGCTGAGCTGGATAACTTCATCAACCCGGAAGAACGCTACCCGGTGATCGCCACAACTTCCAAGCTGATGACGACCGGTGTCGATGCGCAAACCTGCAAACTGGTGGTGCTGGACCAACACATCAAGTCAATGACCGAGTTCAAGCAAATCATCGGACGCGGCACCCGCATCAATGAAGACTACGGCAAGTTCTGGTTCACCATCATGGACTTCAAGAAAGCCACCGAGCTATTTGCCGACAAGGATTTTGATGGCGAACCGGTGATGATTTATGAACCGAAAGGCAATGAAACACCCGTGCCGCCTGATGAAGAACCCGAAACAAGCCTTGATGAACAGGGCAACCCAGTCCCGTCGGATACTGAATCTCCCGACATTACATTACCCGACGAAGAAGAACCCGGCAAGCGAGTGAAATATGTGCTTGGTGATGTAACCGTGTATGTGATGGCCGAGCGCGTGCAGTATTACGGCCCGGAAGGCAAATTGATCACCGAATCACTCAAGGACTACACTCGCCAGACTGTCCGCAAGGATTATGCCTCACTCGATGAATTCCTGCGCCGCTGGAGTCATGCCGAACGTAAGGCCAGCATTCTGCAGGAATTGGAACAACACGGTGTATTGCTGGAACCATTGGCGGATGAAGTGGGTAAGGATTTCGATGCCTTCGATCTGATCTGCCACGTTGCCTTTGACCAGCCACCGCTGACCCGGCGTGAACGTGCAGAGAATGTGAAAAAGCGCAATTACTTTGCCAAGTACAGCGAACAGGCACGCAAGGTGCTGGAGAGTTTGCTGGAAAAATATGCGGACACCGGTATTGAAAACATCGACGATATCAAAATTCTCACACTCGACCCGTTCAAGAATATAGGCACCGCCAGTGAGCTAGTATCAGCTTTTGGCGGCAAATCAGCCTATCTGGCAGCCCTGCATGAATTGGAAGAAAATCTCTACGCTTGATTGAACATTTATTTATAAGAAGTCCTATTTATGAGCATTTCCTCCACTATTAAATCCATTCAGGACATCATGCGCAAGGATGTGGGTGTCGACGGTGATGCTCAGCGCCTGAGCCAATTGGTGTGGATGTTGTTTCTGAAAATCTTTGATGACCGCGAGAGTGAATGGGAATTGCTGCAAGACGATTACCAGTCGCCATTGCCGGAGAAATTTCGCTGGCGCAACTGGGCTGCCAATGCGGAAGGCATGACCGGAGATGCATTAAAACAATTTTTGGATAATGATTTGTTTCCCGGCTTGCAGCAACTGGAAGCCAAAGGTGGAGATCAGCGCGCTTATGTGATCCGTTCAGTGTTTGAAGATGCCTACAACTACATGAAATCCGGCCAGTTGATCCGGCAGGTGATTAACAAAATTCAGGAAGGCGTCGATTTCAATAAAGCCCAGGAGCGTCACCTGTTCGGCGACATGTATGAGCAATTGCTACGCGATTTGCAGGCGGCGGGCAATGCGGGCGAATTTTACACCCCGCGAGCAGTAACCGAGTTTATGGTGCGCATGACCAATCCGCGCCTCGGTGAAAAGATCATGGACCCGGCCTGTGGCACTGGAGGATTTTTGTCTTGCTCGATTGAACACATTCGCAAGCAGGATGTAAAAACGGTGGACGACGAAGCGCAACTGCAAGCCAGTATTTTCGGCATCGAGAAAAAACCGTTGCCGCATTTGCTGTGCACTACCAACATGATCCTGCACGGCATCGATGTGCCGATCAATATCCGTCACGACAACTCGCTGGCGCGTCCCTTGATCAGTTGGGAACCTAAAGAACGTGTCGATGTGGTCGTCACCAATCCGCCCTTTGGTGGCATGGAAGAGGATGGCATTGAAACCAACTTCCCGTCAGCCTTCCGCACGCGGGAAACAGCGGATCTGTTTTTAGTGCTGATCATGCAACTGCTCAAAACCGGCGGTCGTGCTGCACTGGTGTTGCCGGATGGCTTCCTGTTTGGCGAAGGCATCAAAACCCGCATCAAGGAAAAGCTGCTGAGCGAGTGCAACCTGCACACCATCGTGCGCCTGCCCAATGGCGTGTTTGCGCCTTACACCGGCATCAAAACCAACTTGCTGTTCTTCAGCAAAGGCACGCCCACTCAGCACATCTGGTTTTATGAGCACCCGTACCCGCCCGATGTAAAAAGCTACAACAAAACCAAGCCGATGAAGATTGAAGAATTTGATGCCGAGGCGGCATGGTGGGGAATTGAGGCCGATGGTTTCAATAGCCGTGCAGCCAATCAATTTGCCTGGAAAGTCAGCCTGGAAGACGTCAAGGTACGCAATTACAATCTGGATTGCAAAAATCCGCATATCGGGGAACAGGAAATTCACGACCCGGATGTGCTACTGGCACAATATCAAGCCATGCAGAATGACATCGCTGCTCTGCGCGGGCAGTTGAAAAACATACTGAATGAGGCGTTGCAACGCGGGAACAAGGCATGAGAGCCATACAGCAAATATTGATCGATCACATTGATATCTGGACAACTGCTGAAACGGAAAAGAAATCAGGCCGTGGTCGCGGTAGCAGTAATAGCGTCAGCGTGTACGGTATCAAAAAACTGCGCGAACTGATTCTGGAATTGGCTGTGCGTGGCAAATTGGTACCGCAAGATGCTAATGATGAGCCGGCCAGTGAGTTGCTGAAGCGCATACGGGCGGAAAAGGCGAAGTTGATGGCTGAAGGCAAGATCAAGAAAGACAAGCCGCTGGCACTAATTACGGATGAAGAGAAGCCGTTTGAGCTGCCGCGGGAGTGGGAGTGGGTGAGGTTTGGTGAAACTTGTTCTTATATTCAACGTGGCAAAGGGCCTGTTTATGTTGATAACTCTGAATTTTTGGTTATATCCCAAAAGTGCGTTAGATGGAGTGGGCTTGATCTTACTCAAGCACGATTTATTGATCCAGAATCAGTAAGTAAATATGAAGCAATAAGACTCCTTTGCGAAGGAGACGTACTTTGGAACTCCACAGGAACTGGGACTATAGGACGTGCGTGTTTAGTACCTCCGTTACTTGATCAACAATTTCTCGTAGCAGATTCACATGTGACTGTAGTTAGACCAATCGGTTTATGGAGTGTTTTTTTATGTAGATGGATTGAAAGCCCTTCCGTCCAATCTCAAATTGAAGGTGTTGCATCAGGAACTACAAATCAAATTGAATTAAATACAAGTACAGTTATTACCCATCCATTACCATTACCGCCCCTTGCTGAACAACACCGCATCGTCGCCAAAGTCGATGAACTGATGGCATTGTGTGATCAACTGGAAGCTCAGCACAACAACGCCGCCGATGCGCACGAAAAACTCGTAAGCCATTTACTCGACACACTCACCCGATCGCAAAGCGCGGATGACTTCAGCGCCAACTGGCAGCGCATCGCTGCGCATTTCGACACGTTGTTCACCGCCGAAGCCAGCATCGACGCTCTCAAACAAACTTTGCTGCAACTGGCGGTGATGGGTAAACTCGTGCCACAAGACCCGAACGACGAACCGGCCAGTGAGTTGCTGAAACGCATACAGGCGGAGAAAGCCAAGTTGATTGCTGAAGGGAAGATCAAGAAAGATAAACCGTTGCCGCCGATAACGGATGAGGAAAGGCCGTTTGAATTGCCGCAGGGATGGGAGTGGGCAAGGCTAGGTGAGTTGGCAAGTCGTATTACAAAAGGATCTTCACCAAAATGGCAAGGCGTAAGTTATACCGATAATCCCCAAGATGTCATGTTTGTCACTAGCGAAAATGTTGGGAGTTATTCCTTACTGCTTGATACTCCAAAGTACGTCGAAAAGAAGTTCAACGATATAGAACCAAGGTCAATTTTGGCAAAAGGCGATTTTTTAATGAATATCGTCGGCGCTTCTATCGGTAGAACTGCTGTGTATAACATCGATGCTCTAGCCAACATCAACCAAGCAGTGTGCCTTATTCGAATTTCATCTTCAAATTTACTAAGCATGTTTCTACTGCATTTTTTCAACAGCGAAACATGTCTTGAATATATGTTTGATAAACAAGTTGATAATGCTAGACCTAATCTGAGTATGGGAAATATCTCTAAATTTCTAATACCAATTCCACCTCTCCTCGAACAACACCGCGTCGTCACCAAAATCGATGAACTGATGACCCTCTGTGACCAACTGAAATCCCGTATCACGCAAGCCAGCCAGTTGCAGCAAAATCTGGCAGATATGGTGGTTGAGCAGTCAATATCATCAAACATTCTTCTTAGCTAGAAAATATGCGACTGAAATCAGTCTTTATCAGTAACTATAAAAACCTTAAAGACTTTTCCATAAACTTTGATAATGACAGTTTCATCGAAGTATTTGTAGGAAAGAATGGTGCGGGCAAATCAAATTTCTTTGAGGCATTGATAAAAATTTTTCAACATCTTTACGAAGATGACAATAACAAAACGCAAATTGGCTTCAATTATTGTCTTAAGTTCGAGATAAAAAATAAAGATATCGAAATTGCCTGGGCAGAGAAACAATTCACCATCAACGGTAATAAACGTAAAACGATTGGAAGTACCCCATTACCAGACAATGTGTTGATCTATTATTCCGGTCATAATGACACGGTGGCGAAGTTGGTGCGAAAGCACGAAGATGCGTTTCGCAATCGAATTAAAAAAGCTGATTTCAATGAGAGTCGTCGTTTCATTGGTATTGGCTCAGAATATAAAGAACTACTCCTAGCCGTTATGCTGATGCAGAAGCACGATAACAAGGCGCGGCGGTTTATTTCTCAAAAGCTTGGCATAAAAATTGTTGCACCAGAAGTCATGCTAGTGCTTCAACGTCCAGCTTTTGCGGATAAAAAATTAAAGATTGATCACTTTGAATTGAAGACTCACTACTGGGGCGCTGAAGGAATTACTCGGGAATTTCTAGACAAGCTAGTTACATGTATCAAAGGAGAATTTAACCACGGCAATATATACGACCCAAAAACCGATAACTATCGTATCTCTTTTAATATTGAGCTGTTTCAGGCTAAATTTAAAAGCGAAACCGCCGACATTTTTCGCCTGTTCGATAACCTGAAAACATTAAATATGCTTTCGGAAATCTCAATTCCGCTTACACTCGAAAATGGCCTTGATGCCACCATTGCACACTTCAGTGATGGGCAATTCCAGTCAGTGTATATCTACTCCATTGTAGAGATCTTCAAAGATCGTAATTGCATTACCTTACTGGATGAACCCGATTCCTTCCTTCATCCAGAGTGGCAGTTCGATTTTTTGAATCAGGTCTTCGATATTACCTATGCAGCTGGGAAACATAATCATGTACTGATGAGCAGCCATAGCGCAGTGACATTAATTCCCCATGACAAGAAAAAAATTAAATTTTTTGATATCAAGAATAATCATGCCAATTGTTATGAGCTGGAAAAGCGCATTGCCATTAATAAACTTAGTTCCGATCTGATTAAGTACTCAGAACAAGAGCAAATGTTAAGTATCATCAATACCATTCAGATAGAAAACAAGCCGGTACTTTTTACCGAAGGAAGCACAGATCCGATTATCATCAAGGAAGCATGGAATAAGTTATATGAAGAAGAGATGCCATTTATTCCTTTTTATGCCTTTAGCAGCACATACATCAATCAACTTTTAACCGATCATCGTATTCATGCAGAAATGTGCGGTTTGCCTGTTTTTGCTCTCTTTGATTTCGATAAAGCCTATGACCAATGGAAGGGTTTAAATGGAGATATTATCGAAAATGATCCAATGAAGGGCTTGATTAAAAAATGGGCAAGTGGTGAATCTTTTGCTTTTATGTTACCTATTCCACTTAACCAAGATATTCAGAAACAGGTGATAAAAAACAAAGCTAAAAAGGAAACATTTTGTGGTGAATCCTGTTGTGAAATCGAGCATCTGTTTTATGGTGATGATTCTACTGCTAAGTATTTCCAGAATGAACCTTGTGTGGGTGGCAATAAAATAGTTTTTAAATCTGATAGTGCTAAAACAGATTTTGCGAGGGGAGCGGTTCCCGCTTTGAATAAGATCTATTTTGAGGTGTTTCGACCAATGTTTGAATTTATAAAGACTAAGTGTCATACCCCTGTGCTAACTAAATCGAAGACTTAACCTCTACCTAAATTTACGAAATGGATTAAAACCTTCCAATAACTATATTCGATTGCGCTACCTCAAAAAAATGTAAACAACGCTAGTAAAAATTACATATTATCTTCCATGTGTGGCGGCATTCAATATCAAGATCAAAAGATCTACTTTCCCCAACCAGACGCCAGACTACCAGTAAAGCTGAGACACGGTGGTGTAACTTGGATCATCTGGGGTAGACGGAAGGAAGAAGCGATAGGTAAGTTCCCTAACGGAGGCTGGGCACGTATTGACTCCATCAAATCGGGAAAATGGAAACCTTGGCATCCCAGACCTGTATTGATTCCTGCTGAAAGCTTCATGGAAAAAGATCACAACAAACAATCCCATTGGATCACTCTGGCATCTGGCATGGCTATCCAGGCGCTACTGGCCGAAAGAGATGGTGAACAAAGGGTGTATATCGTTACTGAAGAAACGCCACCTGAATATCATTGGATTCATGATCGCTGGCCGAGATTGAGGAAGATAGCAATAACCACAGATTGAATTTGGCGGCATCCTTTTAAACACTTCCTATGCAATTTACAGGGCGAAACCATGCAAATAACCTGGGCTAAATGCTCTGAGAAGATGCCTCCAAAATCACCAAGAATGAAGGTGATATTAAGAACAAGCGAGAGTCACTATTCCGATATTTCTGCATTGGCTGCGTACGTCACAGTAGTAATAATGTATTTCCCATACAAGATTATGAATAGAAATATATTCCAAGATACATTATGGGCACCATTCACCAAAGAAAAATGGAATTGGTTGCATCAAATCTCCGCAAGTAATGCGCTAAAAAACGGTGATTCTGTCAAGTGAACGTCATTCTGTGAGCCATCTATATCGTGATATAGCTATTTATATTCATAGTTCCTCAACTTTTCTGCAGCTATACCGTTGTTATTGTCTCTAAAAATAGGTAAAGTCAACGATTTTCTGGGAAGAGTAAGTCAATTAAAGAGAAGATCAAATAAGGTATAAGATACCAACATTTCTCACAATTTATCAGGACAATTTAAGCTGGCAAGCCATTCATGATGAGAGATTTTTGTCTTTATTTTTTATGAGTTATAAGCAAAAAAAGTACAAATGATGGCAATAAATATTTATTAATTATACACTTCACTTGTAACTATTTTTCAGTTACAATAATAGACGTCCTAGGTAAAATACATGGGGAAAGCTCAGAAAACTCTTCAGAAATTAAGTGCTAAGCCGTTACCTTCGAATATTAAATGGGATGAACTAAAAAGTATGTTGGAGCATCTTGGTTACGAAATGTTGAAAAATAGCGGATCTCGTAGAAAGTTTTTTCATAAAGAAAAAAACTCACTTATTTCATGTCATCAGCCGCACCCCTCCCCTGATGTGGATAAAGGTTGTATGGCGGATATATGTGAACACCTTAAATATCATGGATTTCTAAAGTAGAACATGGATATATTAAAATACAAAGATTATGAAGGAACCGCCGAACTAGATATGAGCCGCCGAGTTTGTCGCGGCAAGGTTCTGTTTATTGATGACTTGGTTACATACGAGGCATCATCTCCTGCTGAATTACAAAAAGAATTCGAAGCGGCTGTTGATGACTATCTTGTCACATGTTGTGACCTAAGCAGAGAACCACAGAAACCCTTAAAGGGGCAATTCAATGTTCGCATTCCTCCTGCTTTACATAAAGCCGTTACCTTACGGGCAATAGGTGATAACGTCTCTCTCAACGATGTTGTGGTACGTGCCTTGGATGTATTTGTTAATGAACAAGTAGGTATAAATCATAATGTCAGAGTAACTGTGGAAATACCTGAGCAGTCTACAGATACTTTAATTTCAAGTTCTTCTTTAGCAGCAACACAACTACTGAAAAGAGTTGCAAATGCCAGTCATTGACAATGATGTTAGCGACACACACCCTAAATTTGCACGAGATCCATTAACAATAAAAGATCTAGCAGCTGTATTAATACAACACTACGGTTTTAATGAAGGGTATTTTGACTTATCTGTTGAATTTAATATCGGCGTAGGAGCGGTTGGGCCTAATCCCAACGAATTAACACCAGGAGCAATATTAAGTGTTTCTAGAATAGGACTAACTAATTCAAAAGATATGGGACCAATGTCAGTTGATGCTGCAACTGTTAATCCCAAAAAGAAACCACGCAAAAATATCAAATAGAGAATAGTTAACAAAAAAATCATAAGAAAACCCGCTTCGGCGGGTTTTTTATTGCTTTTCGATATCTCAAGCATGCAGTTCAATTTGCTAAATTGCGCAAGTTGACAAATTGGCTATTCTTCAGGGTGTTGCTGATGCCAATGTTGATTTTTCAGCCCTCATTTGTGGTCGAGAAAATCAACATTGGCTGATGTCGTTACTTCGCAGAACGAGCTGCGACCAATTTTTTAACTAATTTCCTTATTTGATCATCGGACTTGCCAGCGATGCGGGCGGTATTAATTGCGGCCACTTCGTGCGCTGGCCATGCAGATGTGCGTTCACATATCTTCACGGGTGGGGTGAAAAGCCCTTCTTGAATGTCGGTGTAGTGTTTAGATTTTCCTATTCCGCGTGCAGAAACAACGTTTTTCAAGCGTAACAGTGTGGGAATAGATGTAGTTATTTGCATATAAGTCTCCGTGATTGCCACCGGAAATCGGCGGTTTAAGGAAGGCTATGTTGGGCTAACGATTAAGCCTTATGCGAATTTATTGCACCGATCAGTCTGTCTGATCTTGCAGGTTAAATTGTTGCCTAATAACTTTTTCCGTTTGATGAAAATGGGCTGGTTAGTAGCCCATGATAGTGCTGTCGCACTTTGCTGTATTGCTACCTTCATTAACGTAAAAGGTAGCAATATGGTAGCAATACGTTTCTTACACTAGCTATTCAACTCTATAACTCACTGATTTTATGGTGCTGTTGCGCAGAATCGAACTGCGGACCTACTGATTACGAAACGTAACTAAAAATACAGGATATATACAAATCAATTGCTTACAATGCTTGCCAAGCATAAAAACAGTGTCACACAACCATAAACAGTAGTACTAGCTGCGTAGTTTGGCACAAATTTGGCACAATCAATTTTGTAATTCGCGAGCCTAATTAAAGAGATGTAACCATTTACAACGACGCTTATTGATGTTTGTCTTCTTGTTGATATTTGAATTTAGGCTGATCGATTACATTGTTGACTTCTGAAGTAATTACGACGGCATTATCACCATCTGCTTGGGTTGCTCCTTCTACTGCAATTCCTACGATTCCCCAATCACCATTAAAAACAGGACCACCACTATTACCTTTTCTAATGGTGTCCCTTACCTCTACAACCTGCACACCATGTTTTGGATATTGTTCAGTTATAAGTACAGTTTTTGTTAGGGAAATCTTTTTGCTCATTTGATAATTTGGGAATCCGAGTATCTGAAGAGCTTCTCCGCTTGATGGCGAATTTGTAGCAGGTGAGAAATAAGGGTACTCAGTAATATCAAATTTCGGGACTAGTATGGCTACATCGCGATACTGGCACCCTGCCAGAATGGTGGCTTCCAATCTTTTCTTTTTGTAATCGTATAATTCAATTGATGTTTCATCAAAAATAATATTTTTATCTAGGGACTCTATTTTCTGAGATATGACATGCCAGCAAGTAACAATATATTTTTCCCGATAAATAAACGCGGTACCTTTGGAAACAATTGGCGACTCAAACTCATTTAATCCTGGAATTTCTTGAATGCATTCGATTGCGAGCACTGCCCGCATTGCATCAATATCGTTAGCTATTTTTCTAGATATTGGTAGCTTTGCGTTTGGCCTCAAATTATCTCTATCTATGAGATAGTTATATCGTGTTGCGAGACGTGCATAAACTGGCGATGTTTCTCTTCTTACCATTTTTAAGAATAGGAGTTTTCCTCTGAGAACATTAGAGAAAGGAGGAGTTGTTGTGCTTCTTAGTTGCCGAGAATACTTTGTTTTTAATTGATTCTCGGCTTTTTTCAACCCATAGCGATCCCATGCGTGAAGCATCCCTCTGATCTCATGAACAAACGTTCTAGGGACATTTGGCTGCTCGTTGACATCTAAATAGCGGTGTAAAAATGTACCACTGAAGCGCACTAAATTTCGCGGCAATCGCGGAGTAATAGTGTACCAATCTGAAGCCTGTAAGCTAATGCGATGAGCATCAAGTGAAAGGCGATGAGGA
>JAGOKN010000010.1 GCA_017994575.1 Nitrosomonas sp. | reverse complement strand
TGTGGAAAGATTCTATTATCTCCACCTTAGCACGTAGATGCCGTCAGGTCCGCGAGGGGCTCTAACTCAATTCCTATTGCTTACCTCGGCTCCCCGGTGGGGAGGGAGGCGTCCATACCATCTCCTCTAGGATACGAGTACGCACTAGTGGAACCAGCTTGCCAAGCGCGACATTTGCTTCTGGCATCCTCAAGTTGTGCAAGAAATCCGGGCTGTGTAAATGGAGCTCCATTTTTTGTATGGAAAGCCAAGCCGGCAAGAAAGCCCCCAGCGTTTTCAGGCGGTACTCAACCCTTTTTTGAGCGACCTCTTTAACCTTGTTGAGATAGCCAGTGACGATCCATCCGATAGCGAGAATGACGGCTGCAGCTAAGGTTATCCAATCTTTTACTTCCATTCTGCGTGCTCCCTTTGAACCAAGATGCCTAACGAAATGAATAAGACATTTTGTCCGATAATCGATCAGACAATGCCGTATAATCTTGTCCGTTTGTAATTATCATATTGATAACATTGATTCTATTTTAATAAGTAGCCGATGACTCAGGAAAATACAACATCACCGCCTGCTAAAAAACTACTGGATCAAGTACGGGAAAAAATTCGTTTTAAGCATTACAGTATAAGTACGGAAAAGACCTATATTTTGTGGATTAAATACTAGATTATGTTTAATGGCAAGCATCTCCGGCTGATATGGGTACGAATGAAATGGAGTGGTTTTATCTTATCTGGCCAATGAGCGCCATGTGCCCAGAGTTACCCAGAATCAGGCGTTACCAGCTATCCTGTTCTTGTAACGCAATATACTGACGATTAATTTGCTCTGATTGGATGGTTTTGAACGATCCACAAAGCCAAAGCGTTTGACACTCGTGTTGATCCCATTGTAAATTCACGCGCTGTTGAGTATGCACCCTCCGCACAGGACCCGTTGGTCTGATCGTTAAGCTATTAATTAGCACCGCCTGCAATTGATATTTCTATGAAAAAATTCTCTCCCGATGTAATCACCAGACGGCTCGCGCATCTTCCTAACCCAGTTTACGCTGAGGATCTACCAGTCAATGCGCGGCGCGAGGAAATCAAACGAGCGATCGAGCAGCATCAGGTAGTCATCATTTGTGGTGAGACCGGTTCGGGCAAAACCACGCAAATCCCTAAAATCTGCTTGGAACTCAAGCGCGGTGTGAGCGGACTGATCGGGCACACCCAGCCGCGCCGTATTGCTGCGCGCACGGTGGCTGCGCGCATTGCCGCTGAACTGAATAGCCCGCTGGGGCAGGCGGTTGGTTACAAAATCCGCTTTTCGGACAAAGTCGGCGCCGATACATACGTCAAACTGATGACCGATGGAATTCTGCTGGCGGAAACGCAGGGTGATCCGCTTTTGCAGGCTTACGATACGTTGATTATCGATGAAGCCCACGAACGCAGTCTGAATATCGATTTTCTGCTCGGTTATATCAGCCAGCTATTGCCCAAACGGCCTGATCTCAAACTGATTGTCACTTCGGCGACCATCGATGCACAGCGTTTTTCCCGGCATTTTAACGATGCGCCGATCATTGAAGTCACCGGTCGGATGTATCCGGTCGACATTTATTACCGTCCGATCGGTGTGGATGACGAGGAAGAAGAGGACGGGCAGCGCGCTATTCTCAACGCGGTGGATGAATTGATCGCGATGGGGCCGGGCGATATCCTGGTGTTTCTTCCGGGTGAGCGAGAAATTCGGGAAACCGCTGAAACGCTGCGCAAGCATCATTTTGATCGCTCCCGCCCGGGATTCTTGAGTGTAGATATATTGCCGCTATTTGCCCGTCTGTCGTTTGCCGAACAGGAAAGGGTATTTCAGTCCGGCAACACCCGCCGCATTGTGCTGGCGACCAATGTCGCGGAAACCTCATTGACCGTTCCAGGCATCCATTATGTGATTGATACTGGTTATGCACGCATCAATCGCTACAGCTACCGCAATAAAGTTGAACAATTGCTGGTGGAAAAAATCTCGCGCGCTTCCGCCAACCAAAGGGCCGGGCGTTGTGGTCGGGTGGCGAATGGCGTGTGTATTCGCTTGTATTCCGAACTGGATTATCAGGGACGCGCCGAATTTACTGATCCGGAAATTTTGCGTTCTTCGCTGGCGGCGGTCATTTTGCGCATGCAATCGCTGAAAATCGGCGATGTGGAAAATTTCCCGTTTCTGGAGCCGCCATTGCCACGCATGATCACCGATGGCTATCAGTTATTAGCGGAATTGGGAGCGGTGGACGACAACCGGCAATTGACTCCCATTGGCTGGCGTTTAGCCAAGTTTCCCATGGACCCCAAAATTGCGCGCATGATTTTGGCGGCAAAGCATGAAAATTGTCTGCATGAAA
Organism: Nitrosomonas sp.; assembly: GCA_017994575.1. Lineage (GTDB taxonomy): Bacteria > Pseudomonadota > Gammaproteobacteria > Burkholderiales > Nitrosomonadaceae > Nitrosomonas. Next base: position 47,410 of record JAGOKN010000010.1, on the reverse strand, counting down.
TTTTGATCATCGCTTCCGCACTCAGTTTGCAGGATCCACGCGACCGGCCATTTGAGCAGCAAGCGGCGGCTGACAACGCGCACCGGTGTTTTCAGGATGAGCGCTCGGATTTTATGGCTTATCTGAAACTGTGGGATTTCTTTGATGAATTGTTGAAACATAAGAAATCCACCCGTAAGTTGATCTCGCAATGTCGTGAGCAATTCCTGTCGTATCGGCGCTTGCGCGAGTGGCGCGAGATTCATGGCCAGTTACATGTGCTGATGAGCGAACTCGGTTTCAAGTCCAACGAAATACCGGCCAGTTACGATGAAATTCATCGTGCGTTATTGACCGGATTACTGGGCAATATCGGATTTAAAACCGAAAAGGAAGGGGAATATCTGGGTGCCCGCGGGATCAAATTTGCCATTTTCCCCGGCTCGGTGTTGAAAAAAGGCAAGACGAAATGGGTCGTAGCGGCGGAATTGGTGGAAACCAGCAAACTGTATGCCCGCTGCGTGGCCAGGATCGAGCCGGGCTGGTTAGAAAAAATGGCGGGTAATTTATGCAAGAAACATTATTTTGATCCGCATTGGGAAAAGAAACAGGCGCAGGTGGTGGCGTATGAGCGTGTGACGTTGTATGGCCTGACGATTGTGCCGAAACGGCCAGTGCATTATGGCCCGATTAATCCGCAAGAGGCGCGCGAAATTTTTATTCGTTCGGCGTTGGTGGCGGGAGAGTACGTCACGCAAGCCCCGTTTTTTGCACATAATCAGGCGCTGATTCATGAGATTGAAGAGCTTGAGCATAAGGCGCGTCGGCAGGATGTACTGGTCGACGAGCAGGAAATCTTTGCCTTTTATGACGCGCTGATTCCTGCAAACATCACCAATGGCGCGGGATTTGAAAAATGGCGCAAGCAGGCCGAGCAACAAGACGCCCGCTTGTTGTATCTGAACCGTGAATTGTTGATGCGCCATCAGGCTGACCGCATCACTGAAGTGCAATTTCCGGAACATCTGACGTTGCCGGATGGCAGTGTGTTACCGCTCATTTATCGCTTTGATCCGGGTCATCCGTTGGATGGCGTCACAGTTCGTGTGCCGCTGCCATTGTTGAACCGATTGGACGCGAAGCAAATTGATTATCTGGTGCCGGGTTTGATTCGCGAGAAAATCACTGGCTATCTGAAAGCATTGCCCAAGCAAATCCGGCGCATTTTGGTGCCGCTGCCTGATTCGGTTACGGAATTTTTGCAGTACCAATCGAATGCTGTGCAGCCGGTTTCTCTGCAGGATGCCCTAGAGAAATTTGTGCTCAGAAAAACCACGCTGACTGTTCCACCTGAGACCTGGAAAATTGCCGATATGCCGGCGCATTTATTGATGAACATTCAAGTAGTGGATGATGCCGGCAATGAAATGGCGATGAGCCGGAATTTGTCGGATTTGCAGATGCAACTGGGCAAAGCCGCGCAAATGACTTTTGTGCAACGGGATGCCACGAGCGAAAAAGTAAGCATAGAGCAGGATCACATTACTCAATGGGATTTTGGCGATTTGCCTGTGGAGATTGCCTTTAAGCGCAATCATCAACAACTGATCGGCTATCCGGCTTTAATTGACCAAACCGACAGTGTCGCGATTCGTTTATTCGACACGCCTGCTGCGGCGGAAACGGCGATGCGCTCTGGTGTCAGGCGCTTGCTGTGTCTGGCGCTGAAAGAACAACTCAAACAATTGGAAAAGAATCTGCCGGGACTCAAGCAAGCCAGCCTGCAACTGTCCACTCGCATGAGTCCGGGCGATCTGAAGCAGGATATGCTGAATGCCATCATTGATCGTGCATTGTTGGATGATGATCCGCTACCGCGCAGTGAATCTGAATTTACTGCACATGGTCAGCGGGCCAGGAACCGTTTGCCGGAAGTCGCGGCCGCGCTTGCCCGCTTGTTGCAACAAATGGGCAGTGAGTATCAAATCCTGATGGTACGGTTGTCCTCGGTTCGACTCAGTAGAGTGAAAGATGAACTGACTGAGCAGCTCGAGAACCTCATTTATCCCGGTTTTTTGAGCCAAACTTCCTGGCAACGCTTGCAACAATTTCCACGTTATCTAAAAGGCATGTCATTGCGCGCGGAAAAATTCTCGAACAACCCAGAACGTGATGAGAACAATAGCCGGGAAGTCAATGCGCTGTGGCAACACTATCTGCAACGTCTGGAAAAGCACCGAAAGATTGGGTTAATGGATGAGAATCTGGAAGAATTCCGCTGGCAGATCGAGGAATTGCGCATTTCGCTGTTCGCACAGGAACTAAAAACTCCGTATCCGGTATCCGTGAAACGATTGCAGAAACTGTGGGAGCAGGTACGCGCGTAACTGATCGATAGCGGTGTATTGCGATGCTTCATCGTGTTTTTGCAGGATGAAGGGTTATTACTGATAGGGTGCTGCGCTTTTGTTAGTCCTAATCGAAAAAGATGGATTGTAGAGGCGGGATGATCTGATAAAATAGCCCTGAAGTCACCGAAGGGGATAGAAAGTGCTTCAGGGCTGGCTAATTGAACTGGATCAGTTCAATTAGCCTAGACCTCTTATTTAATACTGCAAGTTCTGGTGGTTTGAGCAACCGTAAATCCCTTTTCATTGATCAGTTGCCCGGTGACAGTTCCCTGAATAAAGCTGCGTTTGATGCTTGTTGCTCCCGCAGCCACATCTCCTGCATCGCTATCAAAATCAAATTCTATTTCATCACCTGTGGTTGCCTTAGGTGCGGATTTTCTTGTATTGGTGCCCGATATGATTTTGGCAACATAGTTGCCTGGCACCATGTTATTACCATCCACCGAAACTTTAGACCGGTCTGATCTTTTCTCGCACTTCACCAGAATATCGACGGCGTTGGCATCGGCTGCCGGCAATGCAGTTGTGAATACCGCAAATACTGTGGCTAATGCTGTGGTGGTTTTGATCATTGTTGATTTCATCATTTCTTTCTCCATTGAAGATAATATTTATTTGCTGTTCAATTTCTTCTATCGATGCTGATAGAGTATTCTCTTCTGTGTGGGATTATTTCCCTCACAAAAACTACTATACGTGTGAAATAATCCCACGTCAATAATTTTGTGAGAAAAATCTCACATTGTCATGTTGCATTTATAATCATGTGACAGAGTGGTATGCATAAGCATATGAACAATATGGGGTATTTTCCCTTTGTGAATTGGGGTTCTAGGCTTATGCGCCATGATTAGAGAGCGGAGTATTTCATTTGCCCGAAAAACAGAGGCTGTGAATGCAACGAGGATTAGATTGAGTTAGGAAATTAACTCAATCATTCATTCCAAAAGAGGCTGATAAAAAAGAAGACTAGGCTAGAAATCCGCTCTTAAGCCAGCAACGAGCGCTCTTCCCGGTAAAGATGCAAAATTCTTCAAGAAAGAAGTGTGAACGCGCATTTCTTCATCCAACAAATTTCTGCCTTGAACAAAGAATCGGAAACCGTTTGATCGTGTTTGTTTGATTAAGTAACTGGCTTCAAGATTCAACAATGTATAACCCGATGTGTTGGTTTCAAGTTCAGCGTGTTTATTTTGGCGCAGGACATGAATGGTTGTCAGATTGGTTGTTAACGGGCCTGATTTGTAATTGAGCTCAAATCCAAAACGCTGTGGCGTGGTGCGGGGTACATTTCCATTATCTTTGTCCAATTTACCGCGGACGTAATCTGTGAATAAACGCAGATCCAGATTGTCGGGCTTAAGAGTAAAAATGACTTCCGCTTCCGCACCATAAAATGTAGCATCGGTTTGTGATAGATTTTGTACCAGAAATTCACCTTCAAGATCTAGTATGCCTTCATCGTCAACACGGTCTGCAATGCGGTCATTGTTGATATCTGCATTTTTGAAAAAGATATATCGGTTAAATCGATTAACAAAGGCATTGACCTTCCAACGCATCAATCCAGAAGTCTTGCGCAAGGATAAATCGAAATTATTGTTGGATTCCTTTTGTAAAGTATTATCACCCTTTTGAAAGGTGGCTGTGCCATGATGCGGGCCGTTGACATACAGTTCTTCGATTGCAGGTGCACGTTGACCGTGCATTGCGGTTAATCCCAAACTATAGTCTGGGGTAAAAGTCCAGAAAGCACTTGTGGAGCCACTAAAGAGATCAAATGCGCGTGCTTGATCAACATTATGCTGTGGATTACGGGTCGCATGTTCATAGCGCCCACCCCATTCAAAGCGAAAATTTTCCCAGTTCCTTTCTTCGACCAAAAAAACACCGGTAGACCTCGATTGGGTGATGGGGACAATGGCTTCCTCGCCCAAAGCGGAAAATTTCCGGTCCTGTAATTGCACCCCAAATAGCCCATTAAATTTTGCGATAGGCGAGTGCAAAAATTCAGCTCGGGTTTCAAGTTCATGATTTCTAAAACGAGTAGCCACTTCACCAGTGCTTTCAATCTCATTGTGTTTATAGTCATTGTAGCCTGTTCGCATTTTAACTTTCTCGATGCCTATGACAGGATTGCTCAATTCTCCGGATAAGTTGTAGCGTGCTTGCGTCAAGTCAACCCGAGCCATTTCGGGCGTCGGTATGCCATATTTGTTTTCCATCAATGAGATAGACCCACCCAAGAATCCTCTTTCACCGATGTAAGAGCCGCCAACTGATAAACCTTGCGAATCCGTGGCGCTATTTCGCAGAACATTTTTACTGTTATCACTGGTACTGGAATGCTCATGGTCTGCATCTTCATGATGAATCGGTACTGGATTGCTCTTAATGGCTCTCCCAGGAATGGAATAGTCTTCTGTGCTGCGTTTGAATCCCCCCAGACTCCAGGACATCGACCCAAAGCTTTTGTTGATATTAAATGAGCCCGACTTTTCCTCAGTAGCCGTATTTCCGCGTACTTCAGCATTTCCCTCCAAAGTTTTAAACAATCGATTGGGAATGCGGTCGGTCACCACATTGACGACTCCGCCAGTGGCGCCTCCGCCATACAATAAAGTGGCCGGGCCACGCAAAATTTCAATTTGCGATGCATTCAGTGTTTCCACCGACACGGCATGATCCGGGCTGAGCGAAGAAATATCGAGTGTCCCAATACCATTTTCCAGAACCTGGATGCGTGGTCCATCCAATGCACGAATGATAGGGCGGCCCGCGCCGGGACCAAAGGCACTGGAAGCGACTCCCAATTCGTTTGAAAGCGTATCGCCCAAACTAACTTCTCGTTTGCGGCGTAACTGATCGCCTTGTAAAACGCTAACCGGTTGTGCCATGTCCAGCTCACTGCGATCTTTGAAAGGCGATGCGGTAACTGTTACGCCGGGAAGATGGGTTGGTTTTGTCGCATTTTGAGCATACGTGATTCGTGTATCCGGTGATATCAACGTCACAAGCAGTATGCACACCTTCAGTGTGTTTGAGTTACTTACTAAGTGACAACTAAAGCTTTTCATACGATTCCTATTTGAACACAATCATGCATTCCGGTGATTATGCTGAAATGTGTTGTGCATTACATTATTTATATTGAGGATTATGCTTTCTTGATTGCGGGATTTCATATCAAGTACATTGCCTTAATTAAATGATATGATATATCATAACTAATATCAATTGTTTTTAAGGCTTATTTATGTATCCCAATATCGCGCTCAACAAGGTGAACACGCGTCTACCGGTCACTGTGCTTTCTGGTTTTCTGGGAGCAGGTAAAACGACAGTCTTGAGTCATATTCTCAATAACAGGCAAGGAAAACGCATAGCGGTCATTGTCAATGACATGAGTGAAATCAATATTGATGCTTCTACAATTGAACAGGAAATTTCATTCAACAGATCGGAAGAGAAATTGATCGAAATGAGCAATGGATGTATCTGCTGCACATTACGTGAAGATCTTCTGGTTGAAGTGCGAAAACTGGCTACCGCAGGCAAATTTGATCATCTCTCAATGAGAATGAAAGCAGAGTGCTGCTGACACTTGATTTTGTTTGAATCTGCCTGTTGCGTCATGGCGGCATCCATACTAAAGTGTATTTTGGTTATGGACAGATAAAAAGCAATTTGTAATTATGCAGTCAATTTACTTAAATACTTATGTCACCATTGGATTGGAAGTCAAACGAAATGCCTGCTGATATTGATCAGATTATTAAGAAGTCTCAAGAAAGCTGTGCGTCGACGGGAGCCAAATTAACCAGCAAGCGCAAGAATGTATTGACGGTTCTGCTCACTTCATCGATTCCGCTGTCTGCCTACGAAATTGTCGAAAGATACAAAAAACAATTCAATGAATCGCTGCCGGTGATGTCAGTTTATCGCATGCTGGATTTCCTGATTCAGGAGAAATTGGTTCACAAACTTGAAACCGCCGGTCAGTACGTAACCTGTGCTCATATCGCCTGCGATCACCAGCACGAATCACCACAGTTCCTGATATGCGATCGCTGTCATGCGGTGAAGGAAATAGGAATTAAAAAACAGATTATGGCCGAGCTGGAACACAGTATTCAAAGCACCGGTTTTACATTGAAGCACAATCAACTGGAATTGCATGGACTATGCGATCGCTGTCAAAATAAAACTGAATCGTCAGGCAATCCTGTTTGATGTCTTGCTGTAGTGTCTATTCTAATCACTCGATAATTAAAAAATCAGTAATATGATTTAATAATTTCCTTATTTTTCAACATTCTATAAAGCTAATATTTTTCATTTAATAACCAGTTATACTCCAAAAATTCTATCCATATACCGGCAGAAGCTAAACGTGCGCTTGCAGCAGGGGTGTCTGCAAGGCTGTCCCGGTAGTGTGCGAAGAACTGATCGAGACTATCCCATCCGTGCCAACTGCGTTCAAAATCTTCTCTATACCAGTCAAATAGTTCTGAAACTTCAAGTTTCTCGCTTGCTTCGTCATATCGATTACGTGATCGATCGGATAAAAATGAACGTGTCGCGGATTCCAGTTGTTCTTCCAGTTGCATGCCGGTAAAGGCTCTATTCAGTAATGCCGGACTGCCGATGGTAGCGCGATTGAGAGCGAAATGAATGCGCGGTTCATCATAATTTCCAGGGCGCCGAATCATGTCGTGCTCGATATTGTTTAATGACAGCGTGTCTCCAAACATAAAAATAAAATTTAATTTCCGATTGTTTTCTATGACGGAGATCAATCGAGTTTTCCAATTAAACGTAACCGGCGCATAAGCTCTGAAATACGCGATGGCAGAGTAATTCCTCAAAGTTATTTCTACTGTAAAAGCATTATAGGCATTGATTAAAAAAGCCAGTTGCTCAGATTTATCCCAGCGTGAGAAAGCACTTTCTTTGACTGCGGAAAGTTGGGCCAGATATTTTTGCAATAAACCATGATGCATTCTGAAACCGTAATAATTGATTTGACTGGCTCGCCCTTGGTTAATCATAAACACATGTTCCCGTAACAATTCATCCCAAATCGAATGATCAAATCGAGAGGCCGATGCCGATGCCGATGCGGTGCTGGTGGCGATGCTTAAAAGCAGGGCTAGCAATAGGTATTTGAAAGTGATCATGGACTATTTTTGCGTGAGACTTAAATAGTCTGCATAATCAATGCATCTTTATCTAAAGTAAAGCAATGATGCGTGGTTTATTGCATGAATAAACTATAAACAGGGAGATCGTATGAAGCTGTTGAGTTGGAACATCCAATGGGCAAGGGGTCTGGATGGACGAGTGGATCCCAGGCGCGTAACGGATACCATTCATCGATTGGGTGATTTTGATGTCATTTGCTTGCAGGAAGTCGCGGTGAATTTCCCCGGCTTGCCAGGCAGTCAAGGCGAAGACCAAGTGGCTGAATTATCAGCCGGATTGTCAGGTTACACGCCTATCTATGGTGTGGCGACGGATGTGCCCGACAGGTTGGGAGGCCGCAGTTTGTTTGGCAATGCCATTTTCTCTCGCTTGCCTGTCGGTCAAGTTTGGCGGCATTTGTTGCCTTGGCCGGCTGAATCGATAACACCCAGTATGCAGCGAGTCATGGTGGAAGCGGTTGTAACTACAGATATCGGTCCATTGCGGGTAATGACGACACATCTTGAATACTATTCGCACCAACAGCGAGAAAGACAGATCGACGCTATTCGCCGTTTGCACGTCGAAGCCTGCGCCATGTCCGCGCGCAATTTACTCATCGAGGAACAAGGCGGTGCTTTTGAAACCTTCCCCCGGCCCAAACAGGCATTATTGTGCGGAGATCTCAATTTTCCTGCGGCAGCGCCTGAGCGCATGCAAATTCTTGCTCCATTCACTGCAGGCGTGCCCAATCTTAACGATGCCTGGTCTGTGTTGCATCCGGAGCAAGTTCATGCACCAACCGTCGGCATTTATCCTGTGGATTTTGTCGACCGTCCTGAATGCTTTGATTATGTTTTCATTACGGATGGATTGGTTAGTCATTTGAAAGTGCATGGGATCGACACGACCACTGAAGCCTCGGATCATCAACCGATATGGGTTGAGCTTGCCTGATGCATCTTCATTTGAGAATAGATGATGATTACGTATCCTTTCGAATCTTCCGCTTTGCTTTGCCGTAGAGGATTCGTAGCGTACAATTCATAGTAAGTACGGAAGGCTATGCAGTTAATTAAAAACCACCAAGAGGAAAGATGAGTATGAAATTAAGTTATCTGATAATTACACTATTGCTTTCAATGATGTTGATTGCTTGTGAACAAAAACAGACCAATTCCACCGAGAAAGTCATCGATAAGGTCAACGATGCACTGGATCGCCGTTCTGACGAAAAAGCTCGTGATGCGATCGAAGATGTAAGCGAAGCAGTTGAAGATGCTTCGAAAGATCTCCAAAAAGGCATCGAAGAAATCTCCAAAGAAATTAAGAAATAATTCTGGGGGTATTAGCGCAGAAGTGTGATGCTGAAGTTTGCGATAGGAATATGGAATATCAAATAACTTCAGCGGCGCTGCCATTGCCGAACGGAAATAAGGATCATGCCAAGAATCAGGAGTGTGTTTGTTGCTGGTTCAGGTATGCTGGAGATGTTGAATGAAGCGAAGTCTTCGGGATTGAGTAGTGGAGTTGACCATATGCCCGGTAAGCGAGAGGAGGCATATCCAAAATCAAAGAAAGTCAGTGAATCCCTATCCCAGCGTATCCAGAAATCATCGGTTCCAGTCATCAATATATCAACACCATTTAAATGGCCGCCAATCATATCCCAGGTTGGCGAAGAAAATCGATAGAATTCCAATTCCGAAGCGGAATAACTATGTCCGTCGATGGTCATGTCAATGGTATTAAACGCCTGAACAGGCGCATGGATACCGGTTGCTTCCCATGTAATTGTTCCAGTTACAGTCGGTGTTGGTGGCGGGGTTAGAGGGGGTATTAAGCCTGAAGATTCAAAGCCAGTGATTGTGAATTGCATTTGGAAGGTTTCGGCTTGAACAGCGTAGGGCAAGGCCGAGGCGCTCCCAATCAACAGAAAAGGCAGGACTACTTTTCTGAATGAATTTGTGAGCACTGAAGCAGCGATAGTCCAACGGGGATTGAGATGCAGATTCATGATCAGTATCGCTCCTTTGAATGGTCAATGTCATATGGCTGCTGTACTCAATGATACGATTCCCATAATGATACCGGAATCAGCCCCACGCGCTGAAAAATTGCAAATTGCTTTAAAAAATGCGCGCTCCGAAGTTCTCAAAATAATATTGATCGATTTCATCGCGCGAGAACTGATGGTTCTGACCACCGCGCTGAGCAATTTTTAACGATCCCATGAGTGAGCCGAGTTGTCCGGTCGTCTGCCAATCCAGGTCATTGACAATGCCATATAGCAGGCCGGCACGATAAGCATCGCCGCAGCCGGTTGGATCAACGATGGCTTGCGGTTTGACGCAAGGAATGTTAATTTGCTGGCCGTTGGTATAAATGATGGAACCTTGCGCACCCAGCGTAATAATCAGTGCTTTTGCTTTGCTCGCCAGAGATTCGAGGCTCTGTGCGGTTCGTTCCTGCAGTAATTCACCTTCATAATCATTGACCGCGATGTAATCGGCTTTATTGATGAATTCGAGCAGCTCATTGCCATTGTACATCGGTAAGCCCTGACCCGGATCGAAAACAAAAGGGATGCCGGCTTCGTGGAATTCACGCGCATGTTGCATCATGCCATCCCGTCCATCGGGTGCAATAATACCTAAGCGAATATTCTCGGCATCGCTCACCGAATTGAGGTGCGAGAAGTTCATGGCGCCTGGATGAAATGCGGTAATCTGATTGTCATCCAGATCAGTGGTAATAAAGGCTTGTGCGGTGAATGTGTCGGGGATATGTCGCACATGCTGCTGAGTCAGTTTTAGTCGGTCAAAGCGCGCAGTATAAGGGGCGTGATCGTCTCCAATTGTGGCCATCATCACCGGTTCACCGCCCAGCATTTGCAAGTTGTAGGCGATGTTACCCGCGCATCCGCCAAACTCACGGCGCATTTCAGGAACCAGAAAAGCAATATTCAAGACATGAATTTTTTCTGGCAGGATATGATTTTTAAAATGATCAGGAAAGACCATAATATTATCGTAAGCGATTGAGCCGCAAATCAATGTACGCACAAGTTTTAATGATGAATGAGATGGAGTAGGTAACTTCGACGAGGAACGGATAGATCCCTGATATTGCGCTGGGTCTGATCCGTTCTTGCCGGAATGCTTGAATTTAATGTGATGCTTGTAACTTGCTTAGGCGCTGGGTTTCCAGGCCAGATCCAGTTCACGCGCTGCTTTAACGTCATCTAGTTTACGCACGGACATCGTGTGAGGCGCGCCTTTTACCATATCCGGCTGTTGTTCGATTTCCTGTAGAATTTCTTTCATCGAACTGACAAAAGCATCCAACGTTTCCTTGGATTCGGTTTCGGCTGGTTCAATCAATAAACATTCCGGAACCAACATCGGGAAATACGTAGTAGGTGCATGATAACCTTTGTCCAGCAGGCGTTTGGCCAGATTCATGGCGGTAACCCCTGTTTTGTCCTTGATGTCCTTCATGGTGACAATGAATTCATGGCTGGCGCGGCGGGTAGGGTAGGCAATTTCAAATCCGGCCTTGCTCAATTCGGCCATCAAATAATTGGCATTCAGTGTGGCAAATTCGGAAATACGATGCATGCCATGCATGCCGAGCAAACGCACATAAATATACGCACGCAACAGAACACCGGCATTCCCCATGTGCGCAGACAAGCGGCCAATCGACTGAGGCTTGTCTTTTTCAGTGACCCAGCGGTAAGTATCGCCTTCCTTGGCCACGATAGGAACAGGCATGAAGGGAAGCAAACGCTCGGCTACGCCGACGGGAGCAGAACCAGGGCCGCCACCGCCATGCGGGGTTGAGAAGGTTTTGTGCAAATTGATGTGAATCACGTCAAATCCCATATCACCCGGTTTAACTTTGCCGAGAACGGCGTTCAGATTGGCGCCATCGTAATACAGTAACCCGCCGGCTTGGTGCACGACACGGCTCATTTCAGCTACGTTCTTCTCGAATACGCCGAGAGTGGATGGGTTTGTCAACATCAAACCTGCCGTTTTAGGCCCAACGGCTGCTTTCAGCGCTGCCAAGTCCACGTTACCTTCTTTGTCGGTGGGAATTTCCACGACCTTGAAGCCGCACATGACTGCGGTAGCCGGGTTAGTACCATGTGCTGCATCCGGTACAATAATTTCAGTTCGAGCAAAGTCACCACGGGATTCATGGTAGGCACGAATCATCATGACGCCGATCAATTCGCCTTGTGCGCCGGCCATCGGTGTCAGGCTGACGCCTGCCATGCCAGTGACTGCTTTTAAAGTTTCCTGTAATTCGAACATGCAAGCCAGAAATCCCTGGCCGGTATCTTCCGGCGCCAGAGGGTGCCTGGATAGAAACTGTGGCAGCATGGCCAAGGAGTTACAAGCACGTGGATTGTATTTCATCGTGCAAGAACCCAGCGGATAAAACTCGGTATCAATTGAGAAATTCTTTTGTGATAAACGCGTGTAATGACGTACCGTATCCATTTCAGAAACTTCTGGCAGCAGTACAGGTGATTTGCGTAACAAGTTTTGTGGGATCTTGGACTTGCTTGCAACCGTCATCGGTGCCTGAGAATAGTTACGACGCCCGGGGCGCGAGTGTTCAAATATCAGCATGATTTAATGGCGCTATCGTTAATTTATTTTAGGGCAGCCAGGGCTGCTTCATAATTGGGTTCGTCGGCAATTTCCGGAACTAATTCAGCATGAATAATGGTATCGGATTCGTCCAGAACGATCACTGCGCGTGCGGTGATGCCAGCAAATGGGCTGTCTGCGATGAATACGCCATAATCTTTCATGAAATTAGCGCCGCGCATGGTGGACAATGTAATGACCTTGTCGAGTCCTTCGGCATCGCAGAAGCGACTCATGGCAAATGGCAAATCCGCTGCGATGATCAATACCACCGTATTATCCATATTGCTGGCTTGCTGGTTGAATTTGCGTGTGGAAATCGCGCACACGGGCGTATCCAGACTAGGAACGATGTTCAGTACTTTCTTTTTTCCGGCGTAAGTAGCCAAAGTAACATCAACCAAATCTCTGTTTACTAGAGAAAATGCAGGCGCTTTCTGTCCGACTTTGGGAAAAGTGCCTTCAAGTTTGATCGGGTTTCCTTTAAGAGTAACCATGGTTTTTTCCTTCATTACAAATATTGAAAAATAATACGTTTCGAATTGATATCAATGAAAATCCATCAACTGAGCGCTTGTTTGAGAAGTCCAACGTAATTCTGCAAATCGGCCGAAGTTTTCGTTTCGGTGGCGCAAACCAGCAGTGTGTTCCCCAGTTCTGGATAATGTTCCTGCAAATCCAATCCGGCGAGCACGCCTTTTTGTTTTAGCTTGGATAACACGGCACTGGTGGATGCCGGTAAAGTCAGTACCGCTTCATGGAAGATAGGGCTGCTGAAAGTTTTTTTGACGCCATTGATTTTTTCCAATTCCTCAACCAATTCCAGTGTATTGGCATGCGATTGTGCCGCTACTCGGCGCAGACCTTCGGGACCTAGCAGAGACATATAAATGGTAGCAGCCGTTACCATCAACCCTTGATTGGTACAGATATTGGAAGTGGCCTTGGAACGGCGGATATGTTGTTCGCGTGCCTGTAAGGTCAAAACAAAACCAGGTTTGTTGTCTAAATCGGTCGTGCGGCCGATGATACGTCCAGGCATTTGGCGTACCAGATCGTTTTTGCAGGCCATAAAGCCAAAGTAGGGTCCGCCGCTGGACAGCGGGATTCCCAGCGGTTGACCTTCACCGACAGCGATATCAGCGCCTTTGCTGCCCCATTCACCCGGTGGTGTCAGCATCGCTAGTGATGTTGGATTGACCACGCCGATGGCAAATGCGTTTTTACTGTGCGCCCAATCGGTGAGTGCATCGACTTGTTCCAATACCCCAAAGAAATTAGGCTGCGGAATAACCAATGCGGCAAATTCTTCGCTACCGAATTCCGTGAGCATTTCCGGCAGAACCTGACCGGATTGAATGTCGAAGGGCAGCTCCACAACGTCAATTTTCTGATTGCTGACAATTGCACGCACAACTTTCCGATAGATCGGGTGGACTGTTTTCGGAACCAGAATGCGGCGTGATGTTTTGTGTGAGCGAACAGCCATCAGTGCAGCTTCGGCCAATGCGGTTGCGCCATCGTACATGCTGGCATTGGAGACATCCATGCCCGTCAACGAAGCCATCATTGTTTGGTACTCATATAACAGTTGCAGTGTTCCTTGGCTGGCCTCCGCTTGATAAGGAGTATAGGATGAATAAAACTCGCCCCGCGTGGTGATCTGCCAGACAGCTGCAGGAATATGGTGCTCATAGGCACCCGCGCCAATGAAATTTTGATAAAACCCATCTTTCCCGGCGCGTTCCATCATCAGCCGAGTTATTTCCATTTCGCTGAGTCCGGGGGGAACTCCTGTTAATTGGCCGCTGACTAATTCGCTGGGAATTTCATCAAACAGCTCTTCAATATTCTTCGCACCAATGCTGGCGAGCATCTCGGCTATATCTTCTTCGGTATGTGGAATAAACGGCATGATGTATTTTTAAAAACTTAAAGTAATAAAGTAAGTAGGAAAACCTGTTCAAATCATAGTTGATGCTGGAATGATTTAATGATCTTCGTTTTCAAGTAGCTCTGCGTAAGCTGCAGCATCCAGCAATGCGTCTAATTCAGCAGGATTGGAAGGTTTGAGCTTGAATAGCCAGGCTGAATAAGCATCCTGGTTGATTTTCTCAGGCTCGGATTCCAGACCGGAATTCACCGCGATGACTTCACCAGAAATAGGGGCATAGACATCAGCAGCCGCTTTAACGGATTCAGCCACTGCACATTCCTCTTTTTGCGTCAGTTGACGTCCAGTTTGTGGGAGCTCGACAAACACCATATCGCCAAGCAATTCCTGCGCGTGGTGAGTAACGCCAATGGTTACCGTTCCGTCCGCCTCAGGTTTTACCCATTCATGGGATTTGGTATATCTTAATTGTGTCGGAATACTCATTTTTTCACTCCAGATTAAAGTAATGTTTTGTTACAGTTAGTTCAAATTAAATCAGCACTTTTCCATTGCGCACGAACGGATATTTTACCACTTTGGCACGCAGCTTCTTATCACGCACGATGACATCGACTTCATCGCCGATGGATATCTGTACCGGTATGCGGGCTAGGGCAATGGATTGATTCATGGTGGGTGAGAATCCGCCGCTGGTAATTTCACCCTGATATTCGACGCCATTCTGTTGTCCGACCACTTGCTGGTGGCTCCGCAATACACCGCGATCAATCAGCACCAAGCCCACCAATTGCTGTTTCACAGCGGTGTCCAGCAGCGCCTGTTTGCCGATGAAATCCCGTTCGCTCTTCAGATCAACAGTCCAACTCAGTCCCGATTCCAGCGGATTCTGGTTTTCATCCATATCCTGACCGTATAAATTCATGCCAGCTTCCAGACGCAGCGTGTCGCGCGCGCCTAATCCGGCAGGAGCCACGCCAGCAGCATGGAGCGATTTCCAGAATGTGGAAGCATCGACAGCTGGTAGAATGATTTCGAAACCATCTTCACCCGTGTAACCGGTACGTGCAATAAAATATTCACCGACTACCGTCGATTGAAATAGCTTGAGTTCTTCCGTTGTGGCTTGCGAACCGGCAATGACTTGCCAGACTTTGGCGCGAGCATTAGGTCCTTGCACTGCAACCATGGCAAGATCACGCCGAGGAGTCACCTCCAGATTGGGAGCGAGTGCATCGCGTTGTTTTAGCATCCAGACGACATCTTTGTCGGCTGTGCCCGCGTTTACGACGATGCGGAACCAGGTCTCAGATAGAAAATAAATGATCAGATCGTCAATGATGCCGCCCTGAGGGGTCAGCATACAGGAATACAGCGCTTTGCCAGGAACGGTCAGTTTATCGACATTATTGGCCACTAAACGACGCAGAAAATCGCGTACCTTCTCGCCTTTAATATCAACCGGAAGCATGTGAGATACGTCAAACATGCCTGCATCCTGGCGTACTTTGTGGTGTTCGTCTAACTGTGAGCCGTAGTGCAGCGGCATATCCCAGCCACCAAAATCCACCATTTTGGCATTCATGTCTCGGTGGGCTTGATTAAGGGGGGTCATTTTCAGCACGGTTTTTCTCCCGGAAATAAAAAAGAGTCATCATCTTAATGACTTCACCCCTCTGTCCTTTTTACCTGAGAGATTTACGAATTGAAATCCGCGTGCCCCTTCGGTGGCCGAAAAAATGCTCGGCACTCTCCAGATTGCCTGTCACAAGCGGTTCATAAGGAACAAGATGGACTTGAACCATGCCTGAGCGATTCCGGGGGGGTTACGCCTTCGGCGGCACTTAAAAAAACAGCGCGCTCTCCTGCTTGGACACAAATGGCAAAGTGCGAACTATACCTCAGTGACAGCGATTTATACAAGATATTTAAGTTGTCTGACAGGATTGGATTACTTTGCCAAATCAATCCCGGTTGGTTGATATCTTCATGCCGGATAATTCTCTCTTGTTTAGTGATTGTATTAATAAAGCAAGGCCTGAAAGAAGCGCTTATAGACAGTAAAAGCGCTTCTTTTTATGAAGATTGCAGAATGATTTGATCGCTTCGGTCATCGGGCGATGAGAATCTGTCATGTCGAGATCTGTTATGGCTGACTACCCACATGATTCATTGCATTCTCAGTTTCGTCCAAACTTCAGCGATCATCAGTGATATAGGATGCTAGAGCGAGAAGTCCAGTGTACTGTAAACACCTGGCAAAACCGCGCCGTCGGCGATACGAATGGCAATTTCCGGAGCATTATCGCCATCGATATTGCCATAGACGACCGTCTCGCCGGCTTCGTTGCGTAACCACAGAGAGCCTGCCGCAGTTGCTGGCGGAAATGGATTCTGGATCACTCCGAGGAATACAAACGGATCGTCGGCGCCCCCAGTAATGGCATCGATTGCTGTGAGGTTGAGCAAATCGCCGGCTCCTGCCCCAGGAACGTCAAATCCGTTGATGATATCTCTCTGTGCCGCGGCAGGCCCTGAGTCGGTGACGGCGTTATAGATGAAGTTGTCACCGCCCGCGCCACCAATCAGGTTATCTCCTCCTGCGCCACCGATCAGCGTGTCGGCTCCGGCACCACTATTGAGCGTGTCATTGCCCCCTAGTCCGGTCAGCGTATTGTTGGCACCGTTACCGAGGATAATGTTGATATTAACATTACCGGTGCCGTTGATTGCTGCGCCACCGGTAAGCGTCAAGTTTTCTAAATTGACGTTGGTCAGCGCTCGGGTAATGCTAGATTCGACCAGATCGATGCCGCTACCAGCACCGGCAGCTTCCGTAGTAATGTCGCCCACATTATCCACGATAAAAGTATCATTTCCTGCTCCACCGGTCATGTTGTCAGCTCCAGTGCCTCCGTTCAGGACATCATTGCCGGCATTGCCGTTCAGGGTATCGTTGCCGCCAAGTCCCGACAGTGTATTATTAGCGCTGTTTCCGAGGATGATATTGGCAGCCGCATTGCCGGTGCCGTTGATTGCAGCAGCGCCAGTGAGTGTCAAGTTCTCCAGATTAATGTTGGTCAGCGCACGGGTGATGCTCGACTGCACGAGATCTGTGCCTCCGCCAGCAGCTTCCGTAGTAATATCGCCGACATTGTCCACGATGAAAGTGTCGTTCCCCGCTCCGCCAGTCATATTGTCGGCGCCAATCCCGCCATCCAAGATGTCATTGCCAGCGTTGCCGTTTAATGTGTCATTGTTGCCAAGACCGGACAGCGTGTTGCTGGCGCTGTTACCGTTAATGATGTTGGCGCGGGAATCATTGCCAGTACCGTTGATTGTGCCAGTTCCTGTGAGTGTCAGATTCTCCAGGTTGATGCTCAGTGTGTGGGTAACGCTCGATTCAACCAAATCAATACCGCCGGCAACCTCGGCTGCCGAGTCGCCGATGTTGTCCACCACATACACGTCATTGCCGAATCCGCCATTCATGGTATCGAGTCCAATACCGCCATTGAGCCGGTCGTTGTCGTCACCACCGTTGAGCGTATCATCGCCGGCATCGCCATTCAGGCTGTCGTCGCCAGCATCGCCATTAATGGCATCGTTACCGTCGCCACCAAAGGCGCTGTCGTCACCACTGCCCATCGATAGCGTGTCATCTCCGCCCCCGGCCTTGAAGGTGTCGTTGAAATTGCTGCCGAGCATTGTGTCGTTGAACGACATCAGTTCATCAAAGAAAGAATTTGCACCGGCGGTGATTTCCGCCATACGAGCCGGGGAAACTGCGCCACCGCCGGTCTGATTGGTGATGAAATCTATGGTGACATCAGGAGCAAAGAAATTATTATTTGATAAATCGATTTCGATAAGATTGACAGAGCCTGCAATTGCCGGATTATTGTTGGAATCTATGCCGATTCCGGTTGTCTGCACATCATCGCCACCGGTGGTGAGCCAGGAGTATTGCGTTGCGCTATTATTTCCACCGACATCACGGGCGCTAAACGAAAATTGATCACTAACGAGGGTGATGTTAACGGCTTCGGTTGAAGTAGAGGCGTTAATATTGGACATATTCATCTCCTTTGAAATACGTTGAATCAATGGATTATTGGGATATTTGCTCAGTCTCGGTTATCAACCTCCTTTTTATGCTCTGGATCGTAGATTAAGACGGATTGGGCGAATGCGTCCGTCTGCGTAGTGTCGTTTTGCGTAGATTCTGTGTACATCCGTCAGCACCTCACGCATGTGGACAATGATAAACTGCGAAACCTGCGGTGTTTCGGCTTGCCAGAAATTAAGCAAGACGCAATCTCCATTTTCAGCTTCCGTTCCGGAAAGCGCACGTTGACCATTTAACCATGCTTCAGCGAGTACTTCGCTCGCAAGCGCCCAACCGACGAAGCCGACGATAGCGTTCTCTCGATACACAAAAGCGTAATGACCGCGATTGACCTGTCCTGCCAAGCTTCGTGCGATATGCCCAAACGGTGCCTTGGCAAAAACCGGTTTGCTCATCAGATAGGCTACCGATCGACCAAAGGCAATCTCACGTGGAAGCTCTCTCACGATACGAAAACCGGAATCGGTAGCGCGCGCGCCTGAATGTAAACTTGAATGTATCATTGTTCATCCGCAGGCACATTGCGAGCAGTCGATTCTGATCATCTATTTGTGCCAAACAACAAGTGATCTGTAGATTAAAATAGCCGTAGTGTTTTTACCTTTACCACAGATCAAAAGTTTTCGCAATACCCCCACATGGGTGGGGGTATTGTTGGCTGCCTGTGAATAAAAAATGATATCGCTTAACGTTTCATTTCAGTGTGCATGGTCACCGGGCGGTGGCATGATTTCATCTTCTTGATTCAATTGAGTTAACTGCAGAGTCAGTGCATCGATGCTTTGCCAGCCGAATCCCTCAAATTGAGCAACCCAGCGGGCGCGCAAGTATCCGAAGCGATCGGTCATAAATTCCATGTGTCCCGGAAACATGCCTTTTCCTCTCAGATCCGGAACGGTTCTTACGCGCCGGTACAGCCAGTAGCTGTTCTTGATTTCCGTCCAGCCTTCTGTCACAACTGGAAAAGGAACAAAAGCCGAGATTTGCAGTAACTCTTGCTCACTCAGTTCGCGATTGGGAACCGCTAGAATTTCTGTATTCAGAGCGCGAATTTCATCATACGCCGCTGTCAATTGATGTAAGCGTTGTTGAGATTGCGGCCAGGAAAACAGCACCAGCAGCACATTTTTTTGTAGACGAAAGTCTTTTAAATTGCCAGCGGAACCATCATTCGCAGAATAATTGAACACCGGTGAAGCTATTGCCGGGTTTTCCGGAACAATCATGCTGCCCAACAAGCGCGCATCGAAACCGCGCGATAAAGCGTGGAGGTAATTGATGAGATCCCAACGGTCTTCTTCAGACAATTTTGCAGAAAAGCCCGGCATTTTGGTTTCCGGAATTCCATGTGATAGCCAATGAAACACGTTACCGACGGTATATTTTGCCGTATGAGGCTCAGTCAGCAGATCCGTTGGATCTTTTATCTCCGGATCGAGAATGACCTCAGCCCCTTTGCCTTGCGGGCCATGACAGCTGGTGCAATGTTCTGCAAATAGCTGGGAGCCATTGGATATCGAAATGACATCAAATGGAACGGATGGTTTTTGATAAGTTTCCGGATAAGCTTCCATGGCAAAGGGGGGCAGGGCAATAGCGCAGGCAGTAATCATCAAGATAGCGGGAACCAGGATTTTTTTCTTCCCATCCCAGTTGTATTTGATGCCGACGCCAATCATGCCCAATGCCAGGATACATAACGCAACGCCTAACCAGAACAGTGCTTGTGCATTCGGTTCTTCCCAAGCTGCATCAATCGAGAAACGGAAAGGATAAGGCCAATGATCGATGATGGCATGCTTGGCGGGAAGGGTGTTGGCCAATATGGTTGCCAACAATACCAGCGCCATCGCCAGCACAAATTCAATGCGAACCCATTGACTCAAGTGGGTAATGCTTGTTTTGATCTGCTCGGTGTTACCCGCTTGGGAAAGCATGGGAAGCCATTGATTGCGCACTCGATAAGCAATCACCAGAATGATTGCCAATACAGCCAATTTGGCATTCAACAGCCAGCCATAAGCGCTGGAAACCAGCGCATGATAATCCTCTTCAACCATGCGATCAGTTACGAATAAACCGGTTGCGGCCAATAGCAACATGACGGGCAAAGCGATGGCGGAAAATTTTTGCAGATAGGTTGCCGTTAATTGTGATGATGTTTGATTGGGATCATGCTGGCTGTTGGCCACGATATATAGAAATGCCGGCAGTGCACCAAACCAAGCGCCTGCCAGCAAGATGTGCAGCGCGTACGGCGCCACTGAAGTGAGCGATATTTCTTCTGCGCCGGAATGACTGATCAGCGAACCCGCAATCAGCGGAAGCGAGGCGGCTATAGCACATAAGAAATAGTGCCAGCGGGTTCGATATTGGTGTCGAATGATCAGAATGACACTAAAAAGAATGACTGCCAGCAATTCACGGGCTAACCAGATATGGCCAATGCGTGTTTCCTGCACCATCTCAAGCCATGCGCGGGGATTCCAGGTATCAGCCACAATGCCTGTTGCATCACCGGTGGTCGTGGCCAGAATGCCCATTAAGCCTAGCAAAACGATGCCTGCCATCCAGGGAAAGCCTTTTTCCAGGCGGGTTACCCAGGGAGCTTCGAATACCGTTTTGTGTTGTCCGATGATGGCGAGAAAAACACAGCTTCCGAATAGAATTAAGTTAGCAGTCAGTTGCGACCACCGAGCAAAAGTAGCAATGAATTCGATCATGGTTTTACGATAAAGAGATTAAGGTTGCATTAGCGGTGATGTTGACAGTGATCACAATAAATCAGTCGGAAGTTGGCGATAGGCCGTTCGGGATTTTTGACTCAGTTCAGATTCAGATGAGCATGCATAAAATAGTTTACAAAAATATCATCATCATGGTTTAAAAAATTTCCAGCATTGCCAGTTTTTTAGCTAAAAAATAACAACAATTATAGGTCGGATTCGTATTGTTCAAGCGTGAATTTTGCGTGTTCGTCCTGTGCCAACTGCGCTACGAGATAGGGCATAAGCGTTTGTAATGCCGTATAAAGCGTCCAGGGCGGATTGATGATGAACATACCGCTACCATGCATACCAAAACCGCCAGCGCCAGGCGCCTGAACGCTGAGCGCAACATGCAACCAACTTTTTAACGGCAATCGCTTGAGTTGCTCCGGTAATTGTTTGGCTTCGGGGCGTTGTAATTGTGGATACCATATCGCATAGATGCCATTGGCAAAGCGCTTCAGGCTTTCGTTGAGTGCTGAGATGACGCGACGATAATCCTGTTTGTCCTCGTAAGGGGGATCGATCAGTATCAATGCACGGCGCGGTGGTGGTGGCAAGAGTGCTTTTAATGCATCAAAACCGTTAGCGCACTGCATTTGTACCCGAGCACCTTCATTGGCAAAGTTTTGCTGCAGGATGTGACTGTCGGTCGGATGCAGTTCGAACAATCTTAATCTATCCTGCGCGCGCAGCAGATGCATTGCAAACAATGGCGAACCCGGATATAGGTTGATTTTTTTATCCGCATTGATGGTTTTCACCAGTGCTACGTAATCTGCGATTGCAGCGGGCAGATCATCGCGCTCCCACAAACGGGCGATGCCGCTTTCATATTCTGCATTTTGTGCGGCATAGCCACTGTCCAACGTATAGCAGCCGGCGCCAGCATGTGTGTCGATGTACCAGAATGATTTGTCTTTTTGCATCAGATGGCGCAGTAATTGCACTTCGATCAGATGTTTCAGCACGTCGGCGTGATTGCCTGCGTGAAAAGCGTGTCGGTAGCTCAGCATGAATGGAATTTCTTTGCAATAAGGTCTTTAGACCGGACGGATGCTACCAGTTTTTTTTATCGTTGAGTCAAAACAAAAGATGCCGAGTGGATGTTTTCTGTGCGGGTAGGGGAAAGCTTGAACAGATTCATCAGCAGTGCTCAATCATCGAAAAAACCAGCTATGCAACTGAAAAGGAAGCGCTAGAATAGCGGCTTTTTAATAATGACCAGGGAAATGCATGAGAACAGCATTGATTACCGGAACCAATCGTGGCATTGGGCTTGAGTTTGTGCGCCAGTATGTACAGGATGGTTGGCGTGTTTTTGCGGGTTGCCGCAATCCGGCGAGCGCTGAAGCGTTGAATCGTTTGGCAGGGCGATATCCGGATCAGATTACTGTGCATCCGCTCAACGTAGTCGATCATCAACAAATTGAGCAGTTATCACAAGCGTTGTCCAGTCAAACGATAGATTTGCTGATCAACAATGCCGGCGTTTATCCGCCAGAGCACGGCGATACATTCCGAGTAACCGATTATGCCGCTTGGGCATATGCGTTTGAAGTCAATACGATGGCGCCGCTGAGAATGGTGGAGGCTTTCAAGCAGCAAGTTTCCAGGAGTCAACTGAAAACGATCATTACCATCACGAGTAAGATGGGCAGTATCGCCGATAACCGCGGTGGTGGAAGTTATATCTACCGCTCCAGTAAGTCAGCCGTCAATATCGTCATGAAAAGCCTATCGATTGATTTGAGTCCTCATCGGATTACTGCCGTACTACTGCATCCCGGGTGGGTCAGAACCGATATGGGCGGCCCCAACGCATTGATTTCGACTGAGCAAAGCGTTACCGGTATGCGCCGCGTGATCAGCAACCTGAAATTCGAAGATTCCGGTAAGTTTTATGCGTTTGACGGGCAAACGGTGCCTTGGTAGTTAAGGATGCCTTATCAAGCGAACGCATAGCCCGTATTGGTGTTTGGATAATCATCTATATCGGTCATAGCTCTGTTACTGGGCTGCGATTATTGGATTCAGATTTCTGATGAATCCATTTATCCAAGCTTAAAGAGGATTTAATCGTAGGATCTTGAGGATGGCATAATAAAGATTGCCACGTTGATGATTAAAACGGAACTCAGTTTCTTTGAGGTGCAAATAAAAGGTGTGTTCGGGTACGCCATTGAATTTAGTCAAGCGGCGCTTGGCAAAGCGCCAGAATGATTCAATTTTGTTGTCACTTTGAGATTCTGCATCCGCTATTTGATTATTGCCATACTGGATCAGAAAATACTTGCCAAATCCAACATCCACCAATCCATCATAACCACGCCACCCCTCCGCGTGAATCACGGTATCGGGCGCAATGAGGCCGTGAATAACCCCTTGCAGCGTTGTTTTGGAATAGGCTGGCACCAGTTCTGTAAAGACTTTGTTGCTCTGTTTCAGTATTCCAAAAACGATAGTTTTGCCGTAATTGTCACAAATTTTTATATCACGAGTTTGTAATGCATCAGGAAACGATTGGTGGACTTCGGTGGTTTCTTTTAAAGGCGATTCCTGTTCACAGAACTGAGCAATCCGTTGCCGAACCTTGAGATAGATGGAGTTGACAGATCGAATCGACATCTGAACCAGTTGGGCAGTCGTAGTGGCAGTGTAATCCAGTGCAAAATAACGAATAATCTGCCTGAATTTCACTTCTTTGATCCTGGAACGATAATAGTATCGGTTTTTAACTATCATATCAGTCGATTAGAGCACTTTGAAAAGTGTTGGGTTTCCCGGAAAATAAATTATAAATCTACAAAATTTTTTTCCATATCATTAACATAGGAATTATGTAGATTAATTGAATTGGTTTAAATTTTCTGTAGGAAAACTTACATAATGAATAGCAGAATAACAGCAGTCAAGTCTGACATTAGCATGAAGTAACTGATGTAAATAATTGACACCAAGTAGCAAATTTGGATTGTAAATCTGAGTTCTTAAATCAAGATTTTTGGTTGGAACGGAAGGTGAGGAGCGCATGGGATCTGCATTTATCGTCAATAAAAAGCACAATTGACGAATTAAATTTGGATCTGATACTAAATGAAGGCGAACATATGATTGTGTTAATCTTTTTAGCTCGATTATTTATCGTTTACCGGTTTAAATCCAAAAACAGTAATAACTATTCCGAGAATTGCTAGGCCCGCAACGATTGGAAATGCACTCAAATAGCTTCCGGTGATGTCTTTAATATTACCGGATATGAGTGTGCCTAGGATCGCGCCTGCACCATAGGCAGTAAACACCACCCCGTAATTCTGTGCATAGTGTTTCTTTCCAAAAAGAATTCCGGTTGCGGTCGGTGCAATTGCAAGCCATCCACCCAGGCACATCCATAAAACGCAGAATGCAAATAGGTACACCGTTGCGCTGCCTTGTCCTAGAAAGAATATCAGTAAAGATGCTCCCAGTATCATGGTAAATGAAACGATTGCTGCATGCTTTGGGCCCACCTTATCAGTAAGCGCTCCAAATATTGGTCGGCCCAAACCGTTAAATACAGCAAACAATGAAACAGCAAGCGCGGCTATTGTCGTATCCAATTTGGCCACTTCTGTACCAACAGGGGATGCTATTCCAATAGCCATTAGTCCCGCCAAACATCCGATAGTGTAAATAGCCCACAAAGCATAGAAATCGCGAGTCTTTAGCATTGCTTGTCTGCTAAAGTCAGGAATTGGTTCTGCAGAAGTTGCAGCAAAAGCTGTTTTTATCCCTCCTGCGGGCGTCCATCCGGCAGGTGGGAAGCTTAATAATTGGGCTAAAAGCATGATTGCCAACATAAATGCTATCCCTAAGTAAAGAAATGTATTCGGTATTCCAATACTCGGATTATCTATCATTGTTTTTATGAGTGGCGCGATTAACAATGCAGATATGCCAAAACCCATAACCGTTAAACCAATGGCTAGACCACTTTTTTGAGGGAACCATTTTGCTACTACTGAAATCGGACAACCGTAAACTATTCCGACGCCAGCGCCACCTATTACGCCGTATAAAATGGTCAGGATAGTAATATTCGGAGAAAAACTGGCCAAAATCCATCCTGTTCCTACCAATAAGCCTCCAAGCGTAGTTGTTCTTTTTGGACCCCACCTTGCCATTAAGCTGCCTGCAAATGGCATGGCAATTGCAAATACTGCAAGGAAAACCATAAATGGGTAACCGCTTTGGCTGGAAGTTATTCCCCATAGTGCCTCCAGAGGTTTCCTGAAAACGCTGAATGCATAAATGGATCCAACACAGACATTGATCAACAATCCGATCATAACCAATATCCATCTGCCTTTTTCAGCTGGCATGCCTAATATTTTCAAATTATCCACAGTCATCTAAATAGTTTAGCCCTTGTCCAATGCGTTTTTTAGGTTTTTATCAGATTCGATTTGAGCTATATTTTTTGACTTTACTTTTCTGGGAATACTATCCCGTCTACCATTGCTTCTATAACAGCTGGATTATCTTCATGTCCTAAATGAGCAGCGCCAGGATTCTTGAAAATAAATGGAACGTTTAGTCCTGGGTTTTGTACTGAAACGTTTACAAGTGTTCCGAATAGACTCGTAGCGGCCAGATAGGGTGGTAGCTCAAAACCTAAAAGATCATTGACGTCATTGAATGCAACATAAGTTGTCAGTGAACCAAGAGGCGTATCATCCTTTTTCGTCACCCGAAGGAGCCGATTAGGGCACTCAGATTCGTTGTTGTGCGGTCTACAGCCTTCTGCAGAGAATCTTCCGAGCTGAAGCAATGCTATTTGATTTGCTCTCATAAAAACGGTAGCGTGGTCAGTAAAGGAAAACAATAAAGATTCTTGAATTTCATCTTTACTTAGTTGCGAAATTTCCCCATTTTTTCTTGCTCTTGTTTGAGCAAATCGTTGTTGTGCATCCATGAACAGAAAGCTACCGAGACTATGTGTCATTGCAAAAAATTTAGTCTTTTCTAAGACTGTTGCTGCAACTTGTTTCGATATTTGATCCGATTTGTGGTGTTGAATGACTGAAGAAAGATTACATCGCATATTTTGTGCTTGCTTTAAATTAAATCCACTCGAAGCAAGCGTATCACTTGCAATCATACAGATCGCCTGAGTTATGTCATCTCTAAGGATATCGCCTATGGGGCCTAAAACAATCATTGGATCTGCGAAACCATTCACAAGTATGCTATCTTTCAGGGCGCCATTAATTATGGTGCGATAATCTGAATTGCGTTCTGCTTTGGAAAAAGTTGAGCATTCTTTTCCAGGATCAATAGAGCGAGATTCGAAACAAGCAAAAAAATGGTTTTTTACCTCATCTCGAAGCGGCGCCCATAGCACCTCATAAATCACCAAACGATCAGCGTTCAAATTGCTTGGATCAACCCATGTCGATTTTCGAACTTCCGAAGCTTTTAGGTGAATTACTCCATCGAAAGGTTGGGGGCCCAAAGAAGGAATAAAATCATATCCCCGGTAAATATAAGTAGGATATTCTTCTCTTTTACTCAGAATCAATCCAAGTTTTTCAGCAAGTCGCTGCTGTAAATTCTCACTGTATTTAGGCTCGCTGGTAATCATCCCATGTACCACTATGATTCGTACCGGACTATCCGGGGAGTCTGAGAGTGCTTGCCGAAGGCCGTCAACACGCTCAGCATTTGAACTATAAAGCGGTCGAATCTCAGTTTTTTTAATATGATATTGTGGTACACAGCCTGAGATCATAGTTGTCATCGCAACCACTAAGATTGTAATCAGAATCTTATGAAAACATAGCACGATCTATTTCGTTGCAATAAAGACAATTGGTTGATAGATATAAGAGTCAAGCAGTCTCACAGTAAAATATGAAACTGCCTGATTATGACATTGAATCAAATACTACAGTTTTTATTTCCGGCATCAATTTTCTCAACGACGGCTTGAATATCTTTGATGTGGTATTTATCATCAAATTTTTAACAATATCAATGTATTTTATCAAACCTCTGCAAATCTATTCGATGTGATCGAATAGATCAGTGTTTCCAGAAATAAAAAAACTAGATCTCTAAAAGAGAAGTGTGATTTTTCTCACTGATTCGTAATTCAAAAAGCATTATCCTAAAAATTAAGCTATATTTTTAAAATCTAGATCCAGGTATCAAATGACCTGCATTTTGAAACATTGGCTTGATCTTTTAAAAAGGAATATGAATGAAGCTCCCAACATTTATTGAAACCCTTGCCTTAACTATTGTTAACAAAATCTCTGAGATATCTCCTTTTTTACGGAGATTAATTAATAAATTTGCGACTAATAGAGCTGTTAACGTTTGCAGGCACCGCCCTCACCCATGGAGCACAGTACATGACTACGTATCTTGGACTTCATTGACAAATAAACAATGGAGTGCGAGACATCTTCCAGCAAAGGTGCTTAATTTACCAAAGGATGAAACGGCGATTTTAGCTTTATTTCAGAGAGAATCTGGCAAAACCAGACTCTGTCCAAAATCTACCTGCTTATTTCCAACTTTTGCTCAGTATTTAACAGACGGATTCATCCGCACGCGTATGCCTACAAGTAACCATGAAGATGATGCTGTACGTAAGCAAAATACTTCAAATCATGAGATTGATCTGAGTCCTTTATACGGTAGAACGCAAACACAAACGATGGCGCTTCGTTGTTTAAGCGAAGAGCAGGGTATGAAAGGCAAACTTAAATTTCAGAAGATCCAGGGTGAGGAGTATGCCCCTTTTTTATATAAAGAATTTAGCAATGAATATGGAATTAAAGACGAATTTAAAGTACTTGATGTCCCACTAGGTATAAATAATATTCTTAATGAGAAAGAAAAAATTTCACGCATTTTTGCATTCGGAGGTGATCGTGCTAATGCATCTCCTCAAATAGCTTTAATGAATACTTTGTTTCTTCGTGAGCATAATCGCTTAGCAAGTAAAATTGAAGAGACACATCCAGATTGGAATGATGAAAGAGTTTTTGAGACAGCACGGAACACGAATATTGTTCTTTTTATAAAAATCGTTATCGAAGAATATATTAATCATATTTCCCCTATATTCAAATTTCACGTTGACCCATCTATCGCATGGAATGCATCTTGGAACAAACCTAATTGGATTACAACTGAATTCAGCTTACTTTATCGCTGGCATATGCTTATACCAGATGTAATGAGATGGGGAAAGAAAGAATATTCTGTTGAGAACACTATATTGAACAATGTACCATTACTTGATACTGGTTTGAAGCAGTCCTTTATTGATATGAGTGCACAAATTGCTGGTCAAATAGGTGCTCTTAATACTGCTCAAGCACTTGTGATGCTTGAGGAAAATGCAATTAAGCAAGGAAGAATTTGTAACCTAGCTTCTTATAATGACTATCGAGCATATGTAGATCTTCCAAAATTAGTTTTCAAAGATATTTCTAAAAACCTAAATGTCACTAATCTTCTGGAAAAAGCTTATCATGAGGCTGATGATATTGAATTTTATGTGGGTTTATTTTCCGAAGATGTAGCACCTAATTCGCCACTACCAAGTTTGTTAAGAACAATGGTTGCAGTCGATGCTTTTTCTCAAGCGCTGACTAACCCCCT
Source organism: Nitrosomonas sp. (assembly GCA_017994575.1). GTDB lineage: Bacteria > Pseudomonadota > Gammaproteobacteria > Burkholderiales > Nitrosomonadaceae > Nitrosomonas. The sequence goes on along the minus strand of JAGOKN010000010.1, from coordinate 18,725 downwards.
GCTTTCTGAGCATGTCTGGCCACAAGGGCAAGAAGTTTTTTCCAAGGCAGGTTGGGAAGCGATTAATCAGACAAATAGTCTGTGTGATGTCGTTAATAGAAATTGTGCTGCTCAATTGTCCGGCAATGAGTTCATTGGAATGACTCGTCAGGACTGGCGTCCAGAATGGTTTTGATATGTTGCAATGAGTCTTGAGGAGGCTCTGATTAAGTTGGCTTTTGGGTTATGACAATTCATACTCTTTAACGACCGTGTCAATGAGTCGGACCTTTTGCATTTTTTAGCATACAAGTCGCTTCATCAGTATCTATCGCGTTAATAGTAAAGTAAGGATTAAAACTAATGCTTTTTGCTACTGTTAAGTGCAAATTCTGTGAATTTCTTATTGTTTGTCAGTGAGTTTGACACTCTATCTGGGATTCTGTATCGTCATTCTCTGTGTGAAAGAAGAAGTTTATTTTTTTCTTATAAGTTTAGAATCATGCCAATTACAACATTAACTGTTAGGTTCATTCTCATGTTAATTATTTATGTCATATTGGGTACAGTTATGTCGGGTTGTGCAGTGTACTACCGTGATCGTGCATCTGGTGCCGAGCATATTTGGGGGATTGGTCATCTCTCGATGAAAGTAGCCGCGCCCTATGAAGAGAAGCAAGCAGTGATTCAACGTTCTACGCTAACCGGAATCGCTGCGGGAATGGATAATGGTTCGTTGGGCGTGAGTGTCGGGCATGATCAGCGAGAACATATCCTAATTTATGATCAAAATACGGTGATTACCATTCAACGCCCACCGAGTAATGATTTCTTCTATTTCAAAATTGGCTCGATGCCAATTGAAGTAGACGCTTCTGCCAACAAACCAAAGTAAGTGCGCTAATAAAACAGGAGGGTTAACAATGAAGCATAATTTCAAAAAATACCTGATGGTAATAGGTGCAACCGTCTTATTATCAAGTTGTGCAGGATACAATCGGATTTTATTTTTGACTAAAACGAATGTGGGAATTGATGTGAGCCGAGAACCGCTTCCCACGGCAGAAGTCACCATTGCTCGTAGAGAAGTGGCGATATCGCCAACATATCAAGACACAAAAAATGGCCACGACAAAACATTGCCTTTATTTGGAGTTTTTTCTCTATCAGATGGATTATTCAATCCTAATATTTCGTCGGTATTTGCCGGTGGTGCTGCAGCTGTGGCAATTGCAAGCGATAAAAAAATGTGCAAGGATCAAAATAATAATAATGATAGCTGTGACTCAATAACTTTAAATGAATATCCAGACGATCGCGGTTTTTTTGCGCGGCTTTGGAAAGAAAAACCAAAGCCAGAAGAAACGAAAGGCCAAGTGAAGCCTTTTTACTTTGCCACTGATACTTCTTATGGAGTAAAAGTAGCGTGGGATGGTACCGGTGGTCCTTATCCGACAAGTTTGAAGATTGGGTACAACAGAACTGAATTTGCATATCCGCCAATTCTTGTTTCGCAAAATGCTGGTGAATTTATAGTAAAAATTCCAACTTTCTACGCATCTATCCAAAACAAAAGCCGTTTTAACCTAAATATAACCGATCCAAAAACTGGCGTCTCGCAAGCACAAGTTTTTGCTACAGGAAAGGCTGCTCAGGAATGGGCCGAACGACCAGAAGTTCAGAAGGCAGCATTAGATATGATATTTCCTCCTAAAGCAGCTGAGGGAGAAAAGTCGGCAAATCCAGTTGAGGCTAAGAAGTCGGAAGATTCGTCTGATAAGAGCGGCAAATAGATCCTTAGTTATCTATTCAAGTGCAGGTGTCAGGGAAGGTAACGCTACTCACATGGGTAGCGTTTTACTGATCTCGGGACCTTCTTCATCAAACAATGTAACTTGAATCTCATTTGGCTGAATGTTCGGCAACCAAAGTTACCCTTATCACCGCCGATACCGGGCCGAGCAGCTCCTAAGAATGTAATCTTAATTAAAGGCACAACTTGGACCCAACAAATCGTGGGACAATTATTATTTAATGGTGACCCAGATCTGGCAGTTGCAGAAATGTCGCCGTGGTATTATGAAATTTATTGCTTATCCAACCTGCGATACTGAATCGCTTCCGCGATGTGTTGGTTGTTGATTTTCTCGATACCCGATAAATCCGCGATGGTTCGCGCAACTTTGAGGATGCGATGATACGCGCGCGCGGATAAATTCAAACGGCTGATTGCCTGTTTCAACAGGTTCTCGCTGGCGGTATCCAGAGGACAATGTTGGTCGATTTCTTTCACGCTCAAGCGGCTATTGGTTTTTCCCTGCCGGTTAAGTTGACGTTGGTGTGATTCCGTCACGCGTGCTCGGATTATGCTGCTTTTCTCACCGATTACATTGTGTCGCATGAGCTCTTCTTGCGGTATTGCCGGTACTTCGATTTGCAGGTCGATGCGATCGAGTAATGGTCCGGAGATTCGTCCGCGGTAGCGGGCGATTTGATCAGGCGTGCAATGGCATTTGCCGGACGGGTGACCCAAATAGCCGCAAGGGCAGGGGTTCATGGCCGCTACTAATTGAAATTGTGCCGGGAATTCAGCTTGGCGTGCTGCGCGGGAAATGGTGATTTTTCCGGATTCCAGGGGTTCGCGCAGCACTTCCAGCACCTTCCGGTCGAATTCTGCCAGTTCATCCAAAAATAATACGCCGTGCATGGCCAAGGAAATTTCGCCCGGGCGGGGATTACTGCCGCCACCCACTAGCGCGATGCCGGAAGCGGTGTGATGAGGAGAACGGAAGGGGCGTCGTTTCCAATTGTCGATATTGAAGCTGCCGTTACTAAGCGATTGTATGGCTGCGGATTCGAGTGCTTCCACTTCAGTCATGGGCGGCAGAATGCCGGAAAAGCGCGCTGCCAGCATGGATTTTCCAGTGCCGGGAGGACCGATCATCAAAATACTATGTCCACCGGCAGCAGCAATTTCCAGTGCGCGTTTTGCGTGTGCCTGACCTTTGACTTCGTCAAGATCCGGGTAGTTTTCAATCGAAACCTCAGGGTCGTTGTGATAAATCGGCAACGGCTCATGTCCACTCAGATGCGCGCAGATCTGTAATAGTGATTTGGCCGCATAAATAGTGGCTTTTCTGACCAGTGCAGCTTCGGCGGCATTTTGCTGCGGTAATACAAAACTACGACCAGACTGTGATGCGTGGTAAGTCATTGCCAGTGCGCCATGAATCGGACGCAATTCTCCGGTTAAAGCCAGCTCGCCTGCCCATTCGTATTGATCCAGTTTGTCTTTGGGAATTTGCCCGGTTGCGGCCAGAATGCCTAGTGCAATGGGTAAATCAAAGCGCCCGCTTTCCTTGGGAAGATCGGCAGGCGCTAGATTAATAGTAATACGCTGGGCAGGAATTTTGAATCGTGCATTTTGCAAAGCGGCTCTGACGCGATCTTTGCTTTCTTTGACTTCAATATCAGCGAGTCCTACGATGTTGAAACTTGGGAGGCCGTTGGCGATATGCGTCTCCACCGTCACCAACGGCGCTTGCATACCTGCGAGTGCCCGGCTATACAGGACGGCGAGAGACATTTGAGCAAATAGCCATTCTGGGTCTGTTGATGTGAGCGGAAACTAATGCAGGAATGACAAGTGAATGGTGAATTAACTTATTTTTCGTGTATGTCCTCATCGTCGTGCTTGTCTAATATCGAATTAGGGGATGCGGCGTTGCCATGTGTCAGTTTTAAGCATGCTTCCAATTCGGATACTCTGCCTTCAAGGATCATTAGTTTTTCACGCGTGCGTTGTAAGACTTCTTGCTGTATATCAAATTCATCACGGGTGACTAAATCCAGTCGCGAGAATGCGCCCGATAACAATACTCGAACATTTTTTTCGATGTCTTTGGCCGGACTGTTTTGAAGGACTTCGCTAACTTTGGCATTGATTTCGTCGATTACATTTTTATTAAGCATCGTTGTTCTCCTGGTTGAATGACTCATTACTTGAGCAGCTGATCATGACGGCTACGTGATAAAATCGACCTCTCTTTAAAAAATCTGATTATCCACTGTTATTGAGAAGGGTTCCAGTGTCAAGGATAGACGACCTATTCTGCCATGCCTGCCTCAATCAATGAATACTCTTGATGACTTTGCCGTTTAAATAATGGTTAATTCCCTGGATAGATGAATGGAACGCACACAATTACTTGAAAATTGGATTAAGGATCAATTCCCGGTAAAAACATTCACGCTGAAACCAGCCTCGGCAGATGCCAGTTTTCGACGATATTTTCGTGTATTTATCGACGATCAGACATTCGTGGTGATGGATGCGCCACCACAGCATGAAGATTGCAGGCCATTTCTGCAAGTGGCAAATATTCTGTCGGCTACCGGTGTGCATGTGCCCAATATATTGGCACAGAATCTGGAACATGGATTTTTGTTGCTATCTGATTTGGGCAATACCACTTTCCTGCAAGTACTGACGAAAGATACTGATAGGGCGGATCAGTTATACACAGATGCGATTGATGCGCTGATTCGGATGCAATTGTCGCAACGCACAGAGGGCCTGCCTAATTATGATGAAACCCTGTTGTTGAGGGAATTAAACCTGTTTCCGGATTGGTATATCGCCAAACATTTGGGCAAAGCACTGTCCGATCAACAAGCAGCCATGCTGAAAACTATTTTTGCTCGAATTCTAGCCAATAATCTTGCGCAACCGAAAGTGCTGGTGCATCGCGACTATCATTCCCGCAATTTGATGGTGACCACGCCTAATCCGGGCATACTTGATTTTCAGGATGCCGTGGTTGGTCCCGTCACTTATGACTTGGTATCCTTATTCAAGGATGCTTACATTTACTGGGACGAAGAGCGAGTTCTGGACTGGATCATTCGTTATTGGGAAAAAGCCCGCAAGGCTGGATTGCCCGTGTCGGCTGATTTTGCCGAGTTTTATCGGGATTTTGAATGGATGGGCGTGCAACGGCATCTCAAGATCCTGGGAATTTTTGCCCGTCTGAATTATCGTGACGATAAAGCAAGTTATCTCGATAATATGCCACTGGTAATGAATTATTTGCGCAAAGCCTGCTATCGCTATTGCGAACTTCATCTACTGCATAATCTGCTGGATGAGCTGAGTCCTACCGAATCCGATCAGAAAATTGGCTACACCTTCTAACAGTATTCCATTTAAGGCTATGATTCTTGCGGCAGGGCGCGGTGAGCGCATGCGCCCATTGACCGATGCCTTGCCCAAACCTTTGTTGCAAGCCGGCGGCCATGCACTCATCGAATATCAAATAAGAAATCTGGCGCGCGCTGGATGGGTTGAGATCGTGATCAATCATGCTTATCTCGGTGAAATGATCGAAAATGCATTAGGAAATGGCGAGCGCTATGGTGTTAATATTCGCTATTCTCCTGAGAAAGTGGTGCTGGAAACAGCCGGAGGGATCGCGAACGCTTTGCCGCTTTTGATGCAAGCGGCTGATAATCGACCATTTCTGGTGGTTAATGCAGATATTTATTGCGAAATGGATTTCGCTGCATTGTTACCGACGCTGAAAGCGATGCAGTCGAAGGTTAATCAGTCGCTCGCGCACCTTGTTCTGGTGGACAATCCCGCTCATCACGCTGAAGGTGATTTTGCATTAAGGGATGGTCAGGTGATGCTGACGGGGGACAGTAAACTTACTTTCAGTGGCATAGGCATTTACCAAGCACAATTGTTTCATGCGGTATCTCCCGGCGTTGCGACGAAATTGGCGCCGATACTGCGACAAGCCATGCAGGCAGGAAAGGTAAGGGGCGAATATTTTCCAGGCAAATGGATCGATGTGGGAACACCGGAGCGACTGGAATTTCTCGATCAGCAACTTAAACAGTAATCATCATTTTTCACTGATATGAATTTATGACACACATTCAATCTTTCATCACACGCCGACAATCGATGACAAGCAAGATGCCTGCTGGTATCGCCATCATTCCTACCGCTGCAGAGCAATTGCGCAACCGTGATGCCCATTATCCGTATCGGTTTGACAGCTATTTTTATTATTTGACGGGCTTTCGTGAACCGGAATCGGTGCTGGTGATTATTGCCGCGACCGATAAAACACCTGCCAAGCAGATTCTATTTTGTCGTGAAAAGGATCAGGAACGTGAAATATGGGATGGTTTTCGCTATGGACCGGAGGCGGCCAAAGAAGCTTTTGGTTTTGATGAAGCTTATTCCATTGCCAAACTGGATGAATTAATGCCCAAATTGCTGGCCGATCAGCCAGCGGTTTATACTATGTTGGGTCAGGACCGTGCCTGGGATCAACGCGTGATCGGTTGGATCAATCAGGTGCGGGAACAAATGCGCAGCGGAGTGGCCGCACCCGGAGCGATCCACGATTGCCGCAGCGTGCTGGATGAAATGCGTCTGATCAAGGGATTGGATGAATTACAAATCATGCAACGTGCGGCTGATATCTCGACGCAGGCGCATCGGCGTGCGATGCAAACAACCCGTCCCGGAATGCGCGAATACCAGATTGAAGCCGAATTGTTGTATACCTTCTATCGGCATGGAGCGCAAGCGCCCGCGTATACTTCGATTGTGGCTGGCGGAGCCAACGCCTGTGTGCTGCATTATGTGGAGAACCGTGATGAATTGAAATCCGGCGATTTATTACTGATTGATGCGGGCTGTGAACTGGATGGCTATGCTTCTGATATTACACGCACGTTTCCGGTGAATGGAAAATTCACTGCAGCACAGAAAGATGTGTATGAATTGGTGTTAGCTGCGCAGGTGGCGGCAATTGCGCAGGTAAAATTCGGTAATCATTGGAATGATCCGCATCAGGCTGCATTGAATGTGCTCGCGCAAGGTTTCATTGATCTGGGGTTATGCCAGGGCAGTGTGGAGGCTGTGATGGAGTCCGAAGATTACAAGCGCTTTTATATGCACCGCACTGGCCATTGGTTGGGAATGGATGTGCATGACGCCGGTGAATACAAGCAAAATGGCGAATGGCGTCTACTACAACCCGGCATGGTGCTTACGGTTGAACCTGGTTGTTATATTCGCCCGGCGGATAATGTTCCGGAACATTTCTGGAACATTGGTATTCGCATCGAAGATGATGTGGTGGTCACCCAAACCGGTCATGAACTTTTGACAGTAGCAGCACCCAAATCAATAGCCGATATAGAGGAGCTGATGCAATGAATGATGAAGAGAGAAGAATTATTATCAGTAAAATGTCCGGGTACCGCCAAAACGAATCCGGTGAATATGAGCGTGTCCCCGTTTCTCCGGTGAATCGCTGGATTACCTATGCAATACTTATTCCGGTGGTGACAGCTCTGGCAATGATTGGCGTTTTCTTTTTTGCCGCATTTTTGGCCTTGCTCGCGGTGGCTGTGGTGGTGATTGGAATTCGTTTCTGGTGGCTGCGCAGAAATCTCCAAAATACTATGCAACCACACGATAATGTCAACCGGCATTCGGAAACGGATCGCACTATCATCATCGAAGATGCGCAAATTATTGAGGAAACAGAAACACACCGGGATCAGCATAAAAAATAATCGACAGAATCCAATCTTATTCTAACCGGCTCGCAATTTCTGTATTACTTCCCTCCGCTGCGCAGAATGGATATCAACAACCAAAGACCGCCGAAGCCAGCGCCTAGCAATCCAAGCAGGACGAGCGAGGACAAACTATGCAGACTGAATTCGCCTTTCACGTCGATAACGATGGCGGAACCGATAATCAGGGCTGCGGTGACGATAGCCAGTGCCAGCCGGCTGGCGGCACGATCGACTTGCTGACCGAACTGTTTGAGTGGCAGCACTTCGACTTGTATATGCAGTCTGCCCCGCCGTGCCGCGCGTAACAGTTGGCGCAGGTCTTGGGGTAATCCGGTCAGGAGAGAGGCCACACCACTGAGTGTGTGCAGCCCACGTCGAACGATATTGTCGGGGGTATAGTGAGCCAGCATGACTCGCTCAAGGAATGGCGCGGTGCTGCTGGCTACATCGAAATCAGGGTCAAGTTGCCTCCCCATTCCTTCCAGCGTAATGAAAGCCTTGGTTAATAGCGCCAGGTCGGATGGTAGAGTGAGATCGTGTTCTCGTAAGGCGGTAACCAGATCTGACAGCAAAACAGCGAGATCCAGTTGTTTTAATGGTACGCCGCGATAATGATCGACGAAGGCATCGATCTCGTCTTTTAATTGATCCAATTTCGCTTCGCCGCTAAATTCCGATTCTTCTTTCCAATCCAACAACACTTCGACAACTGCTTCTGCGTCATGATTCACCAGGCCGTGCAGCAGCACGGCTAGCTGATAACGCCGTTCCTCAGAGAGCCGGCCAACCATACCAAAATCGATGAAGGCAATGTGATTGCCCGGCAAGTAAAAGACATTGCCAGGGTGAGGGTCGGCATGAAAGAAACCGTCCTCGAGCATCATCTTGAGCACTGCTTCCGCTCCCCGTTGAGCCAGCAGTTTGCGATCTAGTCCGGCTGCATCCGCCGCTGCCAGGTCGCGACCAGGAATGCCGCGGATAAAATCCTGCACGTTGAGACGCTCCCCAACCCATTGCCAATGTACGCGGGGGATGATAATGTCATCATGATCGGCAAAATTGGCGGCAATGCGTTCGGCATTACGGCACTCGGCAGCGAAATCCAGTTCGCGGCGCAGGGAAATGGTGAATTGGTGGATCACCTCTTGCGGATGGTAGCGACGCAGCTCAGGAACTTCCGCTTCGACAATTTCGGCTACGTGGGCCAATAGACGTAAATCCGCCTCGACAACCTTGCGAATGCCTGGGCGGCGCACCTTGAGCACAACCTCATCACCATTGGCGAGCCTTGCTCGGTGCACTTGGGCAAGGGAAGCTGCCGCCAATGGTGTGGTTTCCAGTGCGGTGAACACCTTTTCCGGAGGTTCGCCCAGGTCTTCTGCCAATTGTGCGCGGAGTGTGTCAAATGGAACCGAAGGCGCGGAATCTTGCAATTTGCCAAATTCGGTGATCCATTCGGGCGGGAAAAGGTCAATCCGGGTGGAGAGGATCTGCCCCAGTTTGACGAAGGTCGGTCCCAGTTCTTCCAACACCCGACGCACTCGTGCCGGTGGCTCCAATCTTGCCAGTTCATCCGGTGCGCGCCAGTGCAGGACACGCCCCGCTTGTTCTAATGCGCTGGCCATCCCAATGCGGCGGACTTGGTCACCGAACCCATAACGGATAAGCACGGCCGCAATATCATGCAGGCGACCCATGTCATGCACGGCACTAATCGCTTGCCAGAGCATTAGCTACGATCCCTGGTTATGTTTGGGTGGCGGCGTGCTTGCGGAAAAGTGATGGCATCATTGGGTTTGGCTGCGGCGAGGATGGTGAGTGGGTTTCTGATCATGGTTTTTATCTTCATTGAACCTGACTAGAGTGGCTGATTAGCTGTGCTGAGTCAATAGTAACAATAAAACACCGGTCTTGAGCAAGCGGTTATCGAATCGAATAGTTGCAAAGAATGGGATTCTAAAATATAACTTTACGTTCTGATCAATTTAAAGGAATTTGGATAATGGCTTATAAGGAATATAAAGTGTTGCATGTGGTGGAAGGCGGGCTTGGGACGATATTCCTGGGGGCGTCTGGCATCCCGATCAAACAACTGGAAGTGACGCTCAATAAGGAGGCCGCCGATGGCTGGAATCTGGTATTCCAGTTTGTTGAGCAAAAACGCTTTATGTTGTTCTGGAAACGTGAGGCGGTGATTATCACGTTGGCTCGCTGATATAGCTGATCGGTGCGCATATTCGGATGACAATGAAGGAGGTTGTTAAATAATGATGCGATTGCAACAGGATAAAAGACAGTGAAAGCAGACGAGGTCATTCAGGCAGAGGAAGAGCGAATCAGGCAGTGGGTACGTGAATTACCTGATGACAAAAGACTGGCATTTTTCAAGCAGGCAGAAAAGAGCCTCAAGGATCCGGACACTTATGCAACGCTTAATTTTCTCTTTATCGCAGGCTTGCATCATTTTTATCTCGGAAAATGGATACGCGGTTCGATTAATCTGCTGATATTTGTTACGGGAGTGTTGTGTATATTTACTGGCCTGACAGGGCTGGGCATCTTGATTCTGATTGCCATCAGCGCAGTGGAACTAAAAGCATTGTTCAAAGCGCAGCTCGTGATCCAGGATTACAATAATGGTGTGATGCATGCCATTTATCGTGAAATCGTCCGCTAATCGGTTGACCGGCAGAACTCGATTAACTTCCTCTATTCATGTTGATTGAGAGGATCGTTCCGGCATAAAACTTGTATTCGCGTTTATGCCGGAGCTTATTGCAGTGCTGAAGTTGATGCTTAATCTTTGGCGCCCAGTTCCAGTGCCAGCTTTCTGGATAATTGGCAGGATTCTTCAGTGGCATCGGCATCTAGCCATCCTTGCAGGTGCGTGCAAGTAATGTCAGCCAGCACCTGTATCCAGTTTCGATGTTCATTCAGACAAGGGATGTAATGAAATTCCTTACCGCCGGCCTGCATAAAGGTGTGTTTCGCTTCCATGGCGATTTCTTCCAGCGTTTCCAGGCAATCGGATACAAAGCCGGGACAAACCACATCCACACGCCGTGTTTGATCTTTACCCAACTGCGTCAGTGTTTGTGCAGTATAAGGTTTCAGCCACTCGGCTCTGCCAAAGCGCGATTGAAAACAGACCGAATATTGGCTGGAATTTAGCTCTAATGCTTCGGCGAGTAGCCTGCCGGTTTTTTGGCAGGCGCAATGATAAGGATCACCTTTGTCCAGACTGGCACGCGGCGTGCCGTGAAAACTGATAACCAGCTTGTCAGGACGGCCATGCGTATCCCAGTAATCACGTACATTTTGTGCCAGTGCGGCGATATAGCCCGGATGGTCATGATATTGTTTAATCGTGCGAAGGGACGGTTGATTGCGCATCGTTTTTAATACATTAAACACGTTGTCCATGGCAGCAGCGGTACTGCTGGCTGCATACTGAGGAAACAGAGGAATCACCAGAATACGCTCACAGCCTTGTTGCTGCATTTTTGCCAGCACCGTGGCAACCGATGGTCGTCCAATGTTCATGGCATATTCGACAATGGGTGGATGGGGCAGCCGGGCTTGCAATGCTTCCTGCAATAATTTTGTTTGCCGTTCAGTATGAACTTTGAGTGGCGAACCTTCCGGCATCCACACCTGAGCGTATTTTTCAGCTGATTTCTTGGGCCTGAAAGGAAGTATGAATCCATGCAGAATCGGCCACCAGATCAATTTGGGAACTTCAATCACCCGGGGATTACTGAGAAATTCTTCGAGATAAGGACGAAGTGCCTGTGCCGTAGGCGCCTCTGGAGTTCCTAAGTTGATTAACAATACACCAGTTCGATTGGGAGAACCGTGATGATAGGCAGGTTTAGTGATCATAGGGTTTAAAGTGTAATCGCTGAGTAAATGATGGTTGGTAAAATAACTGATGATTAGCCTGTCGGCAATGGTGCGGCTTGACAGTGCTAATGCTGAGATAAACCGCTGGAAAGTAGTTTTGCAGTAATTTCGACAATCGGAATGATGCGTTCATAAGCCATGCGTCTTGGACCAATGACTCCGACGGTTCCGACGATTTCGCCTTCCATTGCATAAGGGGCGGTCACCACGCTGAATTCTTCCAGTGAGGCAACATCCGATTCGCCGCCAATAAAAATCTTGACGCCATGCGCCTGACGGCTTAATTCGAGCAATTGCAATAACTTGGTCTTGCGTTCGAATAATTCGAATAATTTTTTTAGACCCATCAGATTGTCCGATAGATCATCGACTTGCAGAAGATTACGTTCGCCGGCCAAAACGACGGCTTCGCTGCTTTCATTAATGGCATCGCCGCCGGCTTCGATGGCAGCACTCATGAGGGTGATCATTTCGCTGCGCAATTGTCTTAACTCGGTATCCAGGCGACCACGAATTTCGTCCAGTGTGCAACCGGCATAGTGCTGATTGATAAAATTGCCCGCTTCAATCAGGTCGGATTGACTATATACTTTGTCGGTAAAGATGATACGGTTTTGTACATCCCCTTCAGGGGTGACGATGATCAGCAAGATCCGTTTCTCGGATAGTGCCATGAACTCGATATAGCGGAAAACAGCGCCTTTGCGTTTTGGGGTAATCACTACGCCGGCAAAACGAGTCAGTTCTGACAGCATTTGGGAAGCGACGTTGATTAAGCGCGAAGGATTGTCAGGGTGTAACTGGTTTTCCAAATGATTCAATTCGACTTTGTCCAGCGTCTTGACCACCAGCAAGGTGTCGACAAACAAGCGATAACCCTGGGGCGTTGGAATTCTGCCTGCTGAAGTATGCGGACTGGCAACCAATCCCATTTCTTCCAGATCGGCCATGACATTACGGATGGTGGCAGGACTTAAATCCAGTCCGGAGAACTTTGACAGGGTACGTGAGCCGACAGGATGCCCTTCGTGGATATATCGTTCAACCAGTGTTTTTAATAATATTTGAGCACGTTCGTTTAACATAGGGTAATTCTACACGAATCAACAAGTTTCATTGTTTAGTTGTGAGCAGTGATTTTGCCTCATATATGCTAAACTTTCCAAGTATCAGCGTACATTTCCATGGGTATCCCAGTATCTGCCCGTATGTCTGGAATGTTTATGTTGCTCAGTATATAAAACCAGTATTGTACATTCTGAGGTAATGATGGGAGCACTGAGTGCATTTTTCAACGGTAATTCTGACGTTTATATTTAATTCTGACCGAATACTAATAGCGAATATATTTTCAAGTAATGAGTTTCCCATTCACTACCATCGCGCTGATAGGCAAGCACAAGAATCCCGAGATTGCGGTTCCGTTGCTAAATCTTGCGGAATATTTGACTCAACAAAATTATAGAGTTTTGTTGGATCACCTCACAGCGTCCCAAGTGTGCTGCGACAAGTATCCAGCCGTATCGCTGGAAGAGCTTGGCGAACAAGCGGATCTTGCCATCGTTATGGGGGGGGATGGCACTATGCTCAATATTGCCCGCATGCTGGTTGCTTATGATGTGCCCTTAATCGGCATTAATCAGGGCAGGCTTGGTTTTCTGACCGATTTGTCGGTCGACACCATGTTTGAAACGCTCAATCAGATGCTGGCCGGGCAATATACGACAGAACGCCGCATGTTGCTGAATGCGGAGGTGATTCGTGATGGTGAGAGTATTTTCAGGGCCTTGGCTTTCAACGATGTCGTGCTGTACCGTGGCATGAGTAGCGGCATGATTGAATTTGAAGTCAGGGTTAATGATGAATATGTCAACACGCTGCGTTCCGATGGTTTGATTGTGACCACACCGACTGGATCGACTGCATATGCGCTGTCTTCAGGAGGACCTATCTTACACCCTAGCCTGGATTTGATTGCGCTTGTGCCGGTATGCCCTCATACGCTGAGCAACCGACCGATTGTTATCGGACCCGATGCCAGTGTCGAGATCCATATGCACAGCGCTGCCAATGTGCGCATCAACTGCGACAGCCATTCCTGTTTTGATCTGGAGCAGACAGATAACATCATTGTGCGCCGTTTTCCCAAAACAGTGCGATTGTTGCATTCAATCAACCATAGCTATTACCGCATGCTCAGAGAAAAGCTGGGTTGGAGCGAGTTCCCCTGATGTGTCAGCAGAATAGTTAAGTATGCTAAAACATTTGAGCATCAAAGATTTTGTCATCGTCGATCAAATCGAACTCGAATTCATGCCAGGTTTCACGGTGTTGACCGGAGAAACCGGCGCAGGCAAATCAATTCTGATTGATGCGCTGATGCTTGCTGTGGGAGAGCGCGGCGATGCCAGTCTGATACGGCAGGGGTGTGATCGCGCTGAAATCAATGTGACCTTCCATTTGGCCCACATGCCGAGTCTGATGCACTGGCTGACTGAACATGATCTGCAGGGCGATGATGACCTGTGTCTGATGCGCCGCATTATTGAAACCAGCGGCCGCTCGCGCAACTATATCAATGGGCACAGCGTTACCTTGCAGCAATTGCGCATGGCTGGGGAATTTCTGCTTTCCATTCACAGTCAGCATGCGCATCAAGCTTTATTGCAAAAGGACGCACAGCGCGAATTGCTGGATGCTTTCTCAGGAGCACAGGAAACGGCGCGCGCGGTCAAGGCAGCTTATCAGCAGTGGCAAGATTGTTGTCAACGCAGAATTGCCATCGAGCAGCGTGCTGCAGAGTCGCTTGAAAAGCGCGAGCAACTGGAATGGCAGCAGCAGGAATTATCAACGCTCAATGTTACGCTGGAAGAGTGGCAAGCGCTTCAGGCCGACCATAGCCGGTTGTCGCATGTGGCCTCATTGCTGGAGGCGGCCGAGTCTGGCATTGAGGTATTGTCTGAAAGTGAAACGGCGGTCCTGAATCAGGTTAACTTAGTCAGTAGTCAATTGCGGCATTTGCTCGACTATGACAGTCAATTGAAGCCTATCGTTGATCTGCTTGATTCCGCTCAAATACAGTTGCAGGAAAGTATTTACGAGCTTAAACATTATCGCCAGCATCTTGATCTGGATCCGCAAGCCTTGCAGGAAATTGAGCAACGCTTATCGGCGATCCATGCCACGGCGCGTAAGTTTCGCGTAACGCCGGAAGATTTGCCGGCCTTGTTGCAGACCATCACGCAACAGTTGGCAACGCTGGAATCTGATTCGGATATCGATCAATTGAAAGCGCAGGAGGCTGCCGCTGAGCAGCAATATCGTAAACAAGCTCAAGCATTGAGTGCAATTCGTCAAAAGGCCGGTGAATCCTTGTCGCAGCAGGTCAGCGCTGCCATGCAAACGATGGCAATGGCTGGCGGGCAATTTTCTGTGGAATTGATTCCACTGGAACAAGGCAATGCGTATGGACTGGAACAAGTCGAGTTTCAGGTTGCGGCTCACAAAGGCGTGCCTTTAAGGTCTTTGGCCAAAGTGGTTTCGGGCGGTGAATTATCCCGTATCAGTTTGGCCATTCAAGTTATCACCAGTAAAATCGGTACCGTGCCAACACTCATTTTTGACGAGGTGGACGTCGGAATCGGCGGCCAGGTTGCCGAGATTGTCGGTAAGCTGCTGAAGAAACTTGGCAAAGAACGACAGGTGCTGTGCATTACCCATCTGCCACAGGTAGCTGCAACCGGAGACCATCAATGGCAGGTGGTCAAATCTGCCGACAGTGCAGATAATCAGCCGGTGGTGAGTAAAATCAATGTCCTGGATAAGCAACAACGCGTGGAAGAAATCGCGCGTATGCTAGGAGGGGTCAAAATTACTCATGCTACTCGCCAGCACGCGGCAGAGATGTTGCATGGCAGTGCCGGCGAGTAGTCTTGATGGAGCATTTGTAAGTGTGGATGGCACTAACGAATGAAATGATTGGATCCCAAGGAATCCACAATGACTCGCCGGTAATATTCAGATTTGCGCGTTTGTAGCAACTCAAGCTGACTGAGATTATCCGTCAAAATTACTCCTTGCGAAGGATCAATATCCAGTAGCCGATGTTTTAACCAGCTATGATGGGTATTGGGTAGAGATTCTGCTTCCAGATCAATGGCGTGATTGGTCGCTAGAAAGATAAAATCATTAAAATCCCGGCCGGGTTCGGAAATGAATACTTGTTGATAGGGAAAGACCCGCGAGATGGTTCTCGCAACAGAAGTCAACGCCGGATTCTCGCCATTGTCAAAAAATGATACGAAATTCAACGCCAGTATTCCTTGATCGGATAGTAAGCCGCGCAATTGAGCCAAAGACTCTACTGTCAATAAATGGGTTGGCTCAGAGCCACCGGTGAAAACATCCAGAATGACTAAATCATAAATGTCTTTAAGCTGACGAATTTCATAGCGTGCATCGCCAATGATGGCTTTGCCTGTGGGCACAAAGCCGAAGAATTTGCTGGCAGCTTCAGCAACAGCGGGATCAATTTCCAGTGTATCCGTCACGATACCGTAATCTTTTAGCGTCATTGCCATATGCCCGGCGCCTTGGCCGATCAGTAGAGCGCGTTTCATGTTGGGAACTAAAGCCGGTATGTGTGTGACGATTTTTTGATAAGTCAACAAGTTTTGGCCATGACTGATGCTGGCTGCACCGATGGTAGATGCATCGACAGTGAGCAAGCGGATGTTTTCTTTGGGTTTATCGATCACTCGCACCCAGCCGTACAGGCTTTCGCGCTCAAAACGGGTTTGAAAGGTCTCATCGCTGGATTGGATGCGTCCCGAATTGGCAATTTGTGGGAATATGCCAATTCCGATCACTAGCAGCACTGCCGCAGGTAAGACGGCCATCCTGGATTTGAGATACCGATGCTCGATCACAGCCACGATCATTGCCAGCAGCAGTAAAGCAATCCCTACGCCGATAAAAATTTCGCGTGAACCTATGACCGGAAATAGGTAAAAACCAAGAAACAGGGTTCCTATTACACTGCCTACGGTACTGACTGCATAGATGGAGCCAGTGCTGGCACCCACATTAGCCAGCGTGGCGGTTGATAATTTCACTGCGAAAGGTCCGACCATGCCGAGCATGATCAGGCTGGGTGAAAACAGGATCAGTGTGCTGACAAAGCTACCCAGGCGCAGCCCTAAAGGATCGGTAGCAAGTAAAATCGGTCCCGTCAGCCAGGGGATGATGAGGGTCAAGAAGCCCGAAATGGCGATGATCAATGATAATCCTGAACGTGTTTTATCAGCCCAGATGCCGCCCCAATAATAACCTACCGCCAAAGCGATCAGCGTTACAGAAATCAGTGAAGTCCAGACATACAGGCTGGCGCCATAGAAAGGCGCAATCAGGCGGGTTCCCAGTAGTTCTATTACCATGACCGCAGCACCGGTCAAAAATACCGTGCAGTAAAGCCAAGTTTTTCCCAGGATATTGAAAGAAGGTTGGTTCATGCTTGGCCTTTAGTTGTTTTGTTTGTTTTTCTTGAAATGATTGACAATGGTTTGTCCACCGGAAATGACCAGATCAGGGTATTCCAGCAGCTTAAATCTTTGTATGGCATTGCCGCGTACCGCGATAATGTCGGCTGGCGCATTTCTCTGTAAGGTTCCCAATAGGGGTTTGCCCAGGTTTTTTCCCGCTTCGGAGGTCGCTGCCTGCAATACCTTCAGCACATCCATGAAATCAATAGCTTCGCCACTGGTCAGATGCAGCATGCGTGCCATTTCCTCCCCATTGATGCCCCAAGGCACATTGTCATGACCAATTTCCGATCCATAGATAAACTTCGCTTGGGAATCGGTGCTGTGTGCCATGATATGCGACAGTTTGTGCACATTCGCATGAACGCCTGCACAAGCAGAAAGTGTGTCAATGGTGGTGATAAAAGTAACGCCTTGGGCGACGGCCCGGTGTAACAAATCTTCGCGAATCTCAGCACAAGGAATATGCGCCCACTCGTCAATACCTGCTGCCAGCGCCAGTTCAACGCCTGTATCTTCGCCTACATGCGTTGACACTCGCATTTTAAGGACATGTGCTTTGGTAACGATGGCCTTGACGATATCAAGAGAAAGCAGTGGCCAGGGCGTTTTGGGCGGCTCACCATGACCGTGACTGGACATCCAAGGAGCACCGAGTTCGCCTCCTGGTTCCAGGGCAACTTTGATGATGGTTGCACCACCGGCAGCCAAATCTTCGATGACTTTTTCCGCCTCAGTTACAGTTTCAACGGCAATGCCCACAGCGTCATATTTATCTGCCGGATTATGCTCACCATGACCGAAAATGTTAAGTGGATATCCATTCACAGCCTGAATGATCGGTCCGGCACTCAGAACGCGCAGCTTGCCATTGTCCCCCATGGGTTTTTGTAATGGGCCGCCAGTATCTCTGGCGGTGGTAATGCCATGCCTGAGTACAATTTCGTGAGGGATATTTTGAATAGCTAGATGTGCGTGCGATTCAATAAAGCCGGGCAGGATCGTTGCATCGCCCAGGTCGACCTGATGCTTGCATACGCCAAGCAATTGAGTCTGATCGCCGACTTGGGCGATTTTGTTGCCACTGAATATCACAGCTGCATTCTCATGCACATTAAAGCCATCAAATACTCGATCCGCAAATAAGGCCCGACAATCTTTTTGTTCGCCGGCTGGTGCAATGGCAGCGTCATTTTGAGCGGAGGCATTCAAGCTCAATCCCTGGGCAAGAGCCAAGGCAACAAGTAAGTTTTTAAAATGAAAATAGTGATTATTAAGCATGATGATTATCCTGAAATTTGTTGCACTGAATTCTTTACGAGCGTTCCGTATGTCTGAAATAAGCGAGAGAGGGTGTGTTATTTAGTGTTTACAGACGGCCAATCATTATTCATAGATGGTATGGAGCGTAGCAGGATTGTAAGCAAGAAAAACGGTGTGGGTAATGCGGCAAATTGTCGCAGTTAAGTCATGTTTCGAACCGCAGAAAGCTTGCTGATAATTTTAAAATGATTATTTATCAACGATATATCTAATTTATGCTTAGGTCTATAAAGCGCAGAGGGGGTTGTGTGAAGTGGCCCCAAAAAACTGTACAAGCAGTTAAGCTCTGACATTGAGCTAGAAGGAGCAATGAGATGAGTAAAAAACGTAAGCAATATTCAAGTGAATTCAAAGCAAAAGTGGCGTTGGCTGCGA
>JAGOKN010000077.1 GCA_017994575.1 Nitrosomonas sp. | reverse complement strand
TGAAACTCAAGAAATAAAAAATCAGAGGCGCAAAACCAAGAGGTTGAGTCCCTCTTTTTATTAACCTAACTGGTACACTCTTCGCGCGCTATTTGGTACCCTTTTACTCCGCCATTGACATTAATTGGCTCCCCGACCAGGGCTCGAACCTGGGACCTGCGGATTAACAGGTGTTTTAACTAACTGTTTTTATTAATTTTAAACTCGTCAGTGCTCGCTAATACTCGCCAATAATCGTCAGATTTGTCACGTTTTGTTTTTTGATAATTTATTTTGGGAATTAGCTTTGTTTAAGATTTGATGTTTTGATAGTAAGGTGCATAATATAGTATGCGGTTTGATGTATAGATACGATAAAGAATAGAGAATAAATTGATTCAAGCGATACAAGCAAAGCAAGTCATTATCTATGCAGATGAAAATGGTCATGAACCTTATTGCAGTTGGATAGATAATTTAAAAGACAAAAAAGGTCAACAACGAATCAGAGCGCGTATACGACGATTAGGAGAAGGGCTCTATGGTGATTGTGAATCGATAGGCGAAGGTGTTTCAGAGTTACGAATGTTTTTTGGCCCTGGATACCGGGTTTATTTTAGTGAAGATGCCGATAATATTGTTGTTCTATTATGTGGTGGTGACAAAGACAGTCAGAGTCGAGATATCAAAAATGCTAAGGAATATTGGAGGGATTATAAAAATAATGGCTAAAGAACGTACTTACAAAACATTAGATGAAAGTGAAGAAGTGTATTACCGTAATCATCCCGACGAGATTGATGAATATCTCGCCACTGCTTTCGAGGAATACGCGAAAGATGGATGTACTGCCGCCTTGTTCGCTCAATTACGCATGATCGCCCGTGTCAAAGGTGTTTCAGCATTAGCTCAGGAAACAGGAATTACGCGAAACGGCATACAAAAGGCATTATCAGAAAATGGCAATCCTAAATTTGAAAGTATTAATGCAATTATGAATGCTATGGGATATCGCCTTACACCACAAAAGCTAGATGTTCATGCAAAATAGTATTTTGCAAGTAAAGCAGCATCCAGAATTCACCACTTCAGCTGGATTAATTCAGATTTAGTCCACTATTGATCATTGTTACGCTCTATAAGTAACCATCTAATTTTGATGTAAATAATTCTGATTAACAGGTGTTATAACTAACTGTTTTTATTAATTTCACACTCACAAGTGCTCGCCAACTCTCGCCAATAATCGTCAGATTTGCCACGTTTTATACTTGAGGCTAGAGAAAACCTTGCAACTGGTTTGAATTAACCTGCCTCAATAGTCTCGCATAGCCAGCCTGCCACAATACTACTCAAGTGCGAAGTGTTGCGTCCGTGTGTGTAGTACAGAATCATACAATTCAGCCGTAACGATCATGTTGATTCATTTTTTTATGGATTAATCATATTGAGGATTAACGTATAGCTATGAGATTTACTATTTTATTATTTTTAGTATTAGTTCCGAGAATCGTATTTGCTGAAAACTTCTTGGTGAATAGCAATAAATTGTTTAACTTTGCTGAAAAGACGTATCCAGAGCTTTTTAGTCCTGCTAGCACAGCAACTTATAGTTTAAATAATTATTTGGTGCGTTACTATCCCAATACAGGCAACTATATTGGAACTACTGGAGAAGACGTCTATGTTTATGGGGATGTTTTCAATGGTCTTTTAAAAGTCGGAGTAATCTCAAGTTTTATAGAATTAGAGCCTGATAGTGATGAATTATTAGCTCAATTATTTCGAGATGGTCAAAGTAATGTGCAAGTTCATGGATCAGGCGTTGTGATTTCCATTTTATCGGATGATCTTGACGGTAGTCGTCATCAAAGATTTATCATTGAATTAAAATCAAAGCAAACGCTACTGATCACTCACAATATAGATTTGGCACCAAGAATTGATGGATTGTCCTTAAATGATTCAATTGAATTTTTTGGGGAATATGAATGGAATGATAAAGGCGGAGTTATTCATTGGACACATGATGATCCTGAAGAAATTCATGTGAATGGCTGGATCTTTCATAGCAATGTTATCTATCAGTGATTTCGTATCGAAAGAAACTCTTAAATTTTGATTTGTATTGATTTACTAATTGCGAAACCTAGCTACAAATTTCTGATGTATATAAATCAATTGCTTGCAATGCCTGCCAAGCATAAAAGCAGTATCACACAGCCCCAATCAGTATTGTGTGTATTGTACTTTGGCACAAATTTGACAATTATTTTTGTGATTTGAGAATTTAAATCTAATGGCCGGGTTATTATGTGCGGCGGTATTGAATACCAAGATCAGAAGATTTATTTCCCGCAACCGGATGCACGCTTGCCTGTGCGGCTACGAGATGGCCATGTTACCTGGATAACGTGGGGCAGGCGCAAGGATGAAGCCACCGGTAAATTTCCGAATGGCGGCTGGGCACGACTGAACTCCATCAAAAGCGGAAAATGGAAACCCTGGCATCCAAGACCAGTTTTAATTGCCGCTAACCAGTTCATGGAAAAAGACCATGACAATCAATCCCGCTGGATAGAGCTGGATAAGGGGATGGTGATTCAGGGATTATTGGCAGAAAGAGACAAAGAAACTCGGGTTTATGTGGTGACTATCAACACGCCACCTGAATATGCCTGGATACATGACCGCTGGCCGAGATTGGTTCGACTGACGGATCAATGATCTGGTCTTAGTTTTCCGAACAAAGACCATTTATGAAACAAACCTACTTCGCCCATTTAAACCTCTGGAAACTCATATCCAGGGGCAAGTTTGGCACTGGAAACGCCATAGAGTGCTAAATGATTTCTTAACCACAGTCGGTATTCTTTGCCTTGCAGGCTGTGTCCCGAAGAACAGTCCACTATCCATTGGCGCAACACATAACCGGCAATTGCGGCTCTAAGCTTCAAATGCAATGCTCCACCGGTCATTCCATAATCGTTTTCGATAATCTCAAGATATTCCTGATTTGGGTGAGGGACTAAATCTAACTCAACAATCCGGTTCCATTGGATGTCGGCAGCGGATTGTTCGTGATGCAGAATCTGATTATCCTCGATAAGCTGGCTTTTCAATACCCGAGTAATCACGAAATCCCGAAACTCTTTTGACTTACGGTCAAAAGCTCGGATATGCCAACGCAAGCCATCGTTGACTAAGGCAAATGGTGCGATTTCTCGCGAGGAATATCCACTGGTATGCGAGGTGTAATCAATGCTTACGACCTTTTGTTGATGAACAGCTCGCGTGATTGGCGCAAGTATCGCCATAGATGGCTGGTTTAAAATTTTTGGTAATTCACATGTCAGCAAAGGATCGCTGCTACCACCAATGCCGTCACCAAATCCCCACGATAGGGCCGTTAAGACGCGCTCTGCTAAGTGGTTAAACGCTGGTGAGAAGGCATCTCCAATCACATAGCACTTGGATCTGCTATCGAAACTGATGTTATCAGGGAACATGTCTCGATATTGAGCAAAATCTCTTGTAGCAACGGCGGGGGCTACCCCGAATCGTTTCATTAAGTCTTGACGCCGAACGTCACCCAAAAAGTACAACCGAAATTCAATAAAAAATAGTCGTTCACGCTGGGCATAACTCAGTGCTTCGATGGTAGTCGAGGTTTTTGTAGCGTTATTCATAGTTTGACATTGTAAAGATTCCACCAGAGAAAGCAATTTTTTGAATACTTGATATCATCAATATGATCATGTATCATGTCCATATGTATCATCTTATAATCTATAGGAGGTAATATGGCTACAAATCCACCCAAAGGCGATGGTCATCGCAATGGCGCCGTACGTGAACGCTCGCAAACTCAAACGCCCTCGGGCCATTGGGTTAAGCGTGACACGAATACTGGACGATTCATGGATGTTAAATCCGACGACAAGCCCTTTAAAGGTGTAACGAAGGAAAAGTAATTCACGGCGGCTTTTGTGGTTTGAATTGCTTCGACAAAAGCCGCTTTTTTAATCTCTTCCGGGTTTAATTCCTCGTCCCTTGGGAGCAAGGTCATGTTTGGACTAAAGTCATGCGAGTCATATCGTAAAGGTCAATTTTTTCAATGAAAGCTCAGAAGGGAGAGTTGAGTTGCATCAAGTATCCTCAGTTAATGGCATTATTGATGCAAGAAGGGGATTAATTATGGCACCTACAGTCCCCTTCCGCGTTCTCTGCCTTGACGGAGGAGGTATGCGCGGTGTATACCAAGCCACTTACCTAAAAACCTTCGCCGAACGTATTCGCAACTCAGGTGGTGGCGCGATTGATCCAGGACGCGCCTTTGATCTGTTGGTTGGAACAAGTACGGGAGGCATTGTTGCTTGCGCACTTGCTGCCGGTATTTCTCTGGATGAGATTCTGGCGATTTATCAAGAAAACGGTGCAAAGATTTTCCCATATCAATCACTGCGAGCTACCCCCTTTCTTGGCAAATTAGCCCGAGTGTTATTTTCCGGACTCGAGTCCGGAAACAAGGCATTGCATACAACATTGTCCGAAACCTTTGAAAAGCTGACGATGGCCGATGTCTACAAACTTCGAGGTATTGGATTGGCCATCCCTGCTGTTGACCTTAACCGCCACGCATCAACCGTTTTCAAAACACCACATCTGGAGAGACTTAATGGGCGTGACAACAATCGGTCATTGGTCGATGTATGCATGGCAACCAGTGCTGCTCCAATTCTACGTTCTATCGCGAGGTTAACAGAACCGAATAGTGCTGGGACAACAGTCGATTACGTAGACGGAGGACTTTGGGCGAACAACCCTGGAGTGGTGGGAATGGTGGAGGCTTACGAAATTCTGACCGAACGTAGTGAGGGAACTCGTCCTATTCACCTTTTCATGCTTGGCACACTTCCGGCTCAGGGAGGTGAAGAAATTGGGAAGAATGAACTACACCGTGGTGCGTGGGGTTGGATGGGAGGAATTAAGGCCATCAACGCAAGCATGAATGCACAGGCGATCGCCAATGACTATATCGCTGCAAAAATTGCTCAACTTCGAAACGATGGAAGCTTTGCCTATCGATTGCCAGCACAGTGCCCTTCAAGTGAATTACAAAACTATTTAAAAAATATGGATGATGCTCGACCAAAGTATCTGAACGCACTTGCTCGCCAAGCCATTTCTGATGTCGATTTCGCTTGGGCTAAAAGCGATAGTGAATCTCGGATGAAGGAGTTTCGTAACGCATTAGTTGGTACAGCTAACCAGATTAGTCAAGAAACCGAGGAATAACGAAATGACCAGTATCGATTGCAACAAGGAAATGACAGGTTATCACGCGAATAACGTGACACTTCAAAGAACTGAACAGGACGAGATGCGTGAGCGCCGCGATAACGGCAGAATTCGCTTAAGAAATGGGCTAACCAACGCCGGGCATCCATTACCAAAGGAATCCAGCTCGCAAGGTTCCTATGCTATGCGTACGATGGTTCAAGATGACCAATGTGACTATGACATTGATGATGGTGTGTATTTCGAAAAAGATGACTTGAAGACTGATGGCGGAACGCACCTAACGGCGAAGGAGGCTCGAACTCGAGTTCGTACGGCGCTTAAAGATGGTCGCTTAGCCTATGATGCGCAGGTTAAAACCAACTGCGTACGGCAAAAGTATCCGGCTGGCTACCATATCGATATCCCAGTCTATCGCATTATCCGTTCCACAGATTTTTGGGGAAACAAAATTGTCGAATACGAGCTTGCAAGTGGTGCGGAATGGGTTCAATCAGATCCGCGTGCTGTTACTAAATGGTACAACAATGCTATTGGTCAAGAGCTTAAAACTGGCCAGGCCGACTACAGTCAGACACGGCGATTGACTAAGTTGACAAAAAAGTTTGCGCGTAGCCGCACCATTTGGAAAGGACAGACTACTAGCGGCATTTGTATTTCCAAGCTTGTTGTTGACTATATCGTTACAAACACTGGACGTGACGACGATGCCCTGCGCGACACATGGAAGGCGATCAAAGCAAGATTGGACATTGTCTTTCAGATTGACCACCCTGTCTTTCTGGGAAAAAAACTAGCAGAGAGCAATGATGAAAGTGTCCGCTTCTTCCGCGACTGCCTTGCGGAGGCTCTCAAAAAACTTGAAGTTCTTGATGAACCGGGATGCGCACGTGAGAAAGCACTGAAGGCTTGGGACAGCGTTTTTAACACTTGCTACTTCAGTGGCCAATTAAGTACGAGTCAGACTGCAACAAATTCTTTGCTTCAATCGGCTGCGGTGACAAAAGGGCTTACTTTTCCCGATAAGCCGATCATACCAAACAAGTCATCGGGCTTTGCTTGATGAAGTGGGCACTGAGCGATCCAACGCGATTTCTTTACGAACGCGCTGAACTTGACCGTCTTGAGAAGGAAGTCGATTGGTTGGTTACCAACTGGAGAATTGATACAGACGGAACCATCGAAGTCGATCTCGACCTAACCATTCATGGTCGTACCTACGCGTGCCGAATGAGTTATCCGGATGTTTTTCCGAACTCACCTCCTTACATTCGTCCACGAGATACCTCTGAGCGGTGGACGTCACATCAGTATGGCGCGGGCGGCTCGCTTTGCCTCCAATGGCGTGCAGACAATTGGCAAACGGGCGTCACGGGAGCCATTCTTGTCCAAAGTGCATACGATTTATTGAGTAACGAGCAACATCCGGAGCAGCCAGTAATTGTTCCGTCTGCCCACCGTTTGACAGAAGGGCAGACAATGAATGGGGAGGAGTATCGCTTTGTTGCTACGAATGCATTACTTCAAAACCTGGCGGCTATTCCTCTTCACTCTAGGTTAAAGCTGGTTACGCATACGGTACTGAACCGAACAGCAACAGTCATGTTCGTGTCCAAGATTTCAGTGGCCAATGACAAGATTCAGGAGATCACCGATTTGCCAAGCGGGATTTCCTCATACTTCCCTTTAATTTCATTGAAAAGGGATGGTTGGGTATTCAAGACCGCAGCTGTAGTTCCTGAATTGACCATTGTGTCGGTAGATGACTTACTGCGCATACTCTCAGACTCGGGTCTTTGCGCGGACGATATTTTGGTAAAGGAAGAGGATACTGACACGTACAAAGAAAAAACAGTTGTACTGTTGGGGTCAGATCTGGCTTCACTCCGTGTTTTCTCAGTTGTGTTCGGTGAACAGCCGGTGTTACGCGAATACCAGATAATCAAATCATCGGACTTAGATTCGCGATTGCCAGAGGAATATGACCAACTTTCTAAAGTTCGAGTCGGCATCGTTGGGCTCGGTTCTATAGGTAACAAAATTGCTGTCTCACTGGCAAGATCAGGGATGCGGCGTTTTCTGTTAGTGGACGATGATTATTTGGCGCCAGGTAATCTGGTCCGTCATGAGCTTTCTTGGGCTTTTGTCGGAGTACACAAGATAGATGCTGTCCGTGATGCGTTGAGTCTGGTTGCGGCCGATATGAACATTGATGCAAGGAGTCATCGGATAGCCGGCCAGGATTCTGCTTTAAACGCTGCTGCTGCCTTAAGGGATTTGGCGCATTGTGATTTGTTGATTGACGCAACCGCTAATTCAGAAGTTTTTCTACGTATGGCAGCAGTTGCCAGAAATAGCAAAATTCCCTTGTTATGGGGCGAATTATTTTCCGGTGGTTATGGAGGATTGATTGCTCGTGCGCGTCCCGATATTGACCCCAATCCGCTTGCAGTTCGGTCTGCCATTCATACTCATCTTGCAACTTTGCCACCAGCGCCATTTCAACAGGCTGACGAATACGATGTTGAGCAGGAACATCCGTTAATAGCATACGACAGCGACGTAGGGAGTATTGCTACATCATTAACACGATTTGCCATTGATGCGGCTTTGCGACGGAACCCCAGCCAATTTCCTTATCCCGTCTATCTCATAGGATTGCGTCAGGAATGGATATTTACGCAACCTTTCGATACACGGCCAATCGATGCTCTGGGGGAGGGTTGGGATGATGAGATTGTTTCCTTGGTAGAAGAGGATCGACTTGCCGCTGCAAAAGTTTTATTGGACTTGTACAAGGAAGTGCAGCATGCTGAGCCTGATTCTACCTCCTGAAGTGGTTAAAATTTTTCTGGACGCACTTCAAAAAGCAGGTCGCCACGAGATTGGAGGCATCTTGATGGGCGAGCATATTGGCCTGAACGAGTTTAAGGTGACGTATGTCACAGTGCATCGTCGCGGTGGAATTGCTTCGTTTGTGCGTTGTCTTGAAGGTGCCATTGGAAAGCTACGTTTGTTTTTTCGTCAAACAGAATATGACTACCAGCGATTCAATTATTTGGGTGAATGGCACTCTCATCCGCTGTTTGAGCCTATACCTAGCATAAAGGATAATGAGTCGATGTTTGAGATTGTTCGGGATGACTCGGTCGGTGCAAATTTTGCTGTGCTGCTCATTTTAAAGCTGGATTCAGCTGGGCAATTAATTGGTACTGCGCATACCTACATGCCGGATGGAAGGAAGGTAAATTCGATTATCAACTTTGGTGTACAACACACCGATTGGAATATGAGAAGTAGGTTTCCAAAATAGAAAAGAGCAGATCCTGGACCTTGTTTTGCCAATAGTCTTCCTTAAATCACTTATCGGTCATTCAAGCACAGATTGTGTTCAGCAGAAAAGATCGAATTCAGTCAATTAATGTCGATTGAATAGAGACTAATATTTGAAGCGGTCAAATCATGTTTGAGCTACTAAAGATCAATAGTTGTTCAAGTTTTATTTGATCGGTTACAGTATGATTTTTTTATATAACCTTCTCCAGTGAGTTGTTCTCCCTTGATGATTCCCTAGGTTTTTGCAATCAAAACACACACAATCGTATTATTTCTTTTTTTCTGTTTGTTTGGGCTTTGTGGGATTGGCAGCATTGGTTTTCTTAACAGAAGCTGCAGCATCAGATAAGGCTTTGCCTGGTTTGAATTTAACGACCTTTTTGGCGGGGATTGTCATGGTTACACCAGTCGCTGGATTGCGGCCTTCACGACTTGCACGTTCTGTCACTGAGAAAGTACCAAAACCCACTAACTGAACATCGTTGCCGCTTGCTATGGTTTGTTGAATAACTTCAAGCAATTCGTTCAGCATGGCGGTTGTTTGGGTTTTGGTGGTTTTAGAACGAGTAGCAATGGCTTCAATCAGTTCAGTCTTGTTCATGGGGGTGCCCTGTTAGTGGTTTAAGAAGTGGATGGTAATCTAGCAGGGTATAATGTGAAAAATCAATAACTTTTAAGAATTATATGTACTTGCCCCATGAAAACTCACTTTATTCGCAAATATAAGACACAGTAGGATGTTAAATACAATTAATTGACTTGCTTCATTACGGTCAATGCAGCATTTTATTAATTCAGAAATTAAGTGTGCGGTCCTTTGATATTCTTATTTCAGTATTTTCATGTTACCTATACCATTATGGGTAAATAGAATACAAATCAGCAGCAAAAATAATAAAAATCAGAATTAAGGACGTATGAATCATCAATCTCTCTCAGCCTTCATTTGGTCGGTCGCCGATCTGTTGCGTGGCGATTACAAACAATCCGATTATGGCAAGATTATCCTGCCATTTACCGTGTTGCGCCGTTTGGATTGCGTTTTGGAATCTACCAAAGCAGCTGTGCTGGCAGAACATGAAGAAAAGAAAAAACTCGGCTTAAACGCCGATCCCTTCCTGCTCCGTAAAGCCAAGCAAAGTTTCTATAACATTTCGCCCCTGGATATGAAGAAGCTGATGGGCGATCAAGACCATATCAAGGAAAATCTGTTCTCCTATATCCAAGGTTTTTCAGAAGCGGTGCGGGATATATTCGAGCGTTTTGAGTTTTATGCCCAGATCGACAAGCTGTCTAAATCGGGGCTTCTGTATCAAGTTACTGAAAAGTTCGTCAATGTCGACTTGCACCCCGACAAAGTCAGTAACAGCCAAATGGGGCTGGTGTTTGAAGAACTTATCCGTAAGTTTGCTGAAATCTCCAACGAAACCGCAGGGGAACACTTTACTCCGCGTGAAGTGATCCGCCTGATGGTCAACCTGCTGTTCATCGAAGATGATCAAGTGCTGGCAAAAGCGGGGGTCGTCCGTACCATTTACGACCCCACGGCAGGAACGGGCGGGATGCTGTCGGTCGTGGGTGAATATCTGGAAGAACACAACCCGGAGGCCCGCCTCACCATGTTTGGGCAGGAACTCAACCCGGAATCCTATGCCATCTGTAAAGCCGATATGCTGATAAAAGGGCAGAATGTCGCCAATATCGTGTTCGGCAATACTTTTTCAGAAGACGGCCACCCCCATAAGAAGTTTGACTATATGCTGTCCAATCCCCCCTTTGGTGTGGAATGGAAGAAGGTAGAAAAAGAAGTCCGCAAGGAATATGAGCAGCAAGGATTCAATGGCCGATTCGGGGCGGGCTTGCCGCGCGTGTCCGACGGTTCGCTGCTGTTTCTCATGCATCTGATCAGCAAGATGCGTCCAGCCAACGATGGCGGTAGTCGCTTTGGCATTGTCCTCAACGGTTCGCCGCTGTTCACGGGCGGTGCAGGCTCGGGCGAAAGTGAAATCCGACGCTATGTGCTGGAGAACGACCTTGTGGAAGCCATTATTGGCTTGCCGACCGATATGTTCTACAACACGGGCATTAGCACTTATGTCTGGATACTCAGTAACCGCAAGCTGGAGCATCGCAAAGGCACCGTGCAATTGATTGATGCGAGTGGCTTCTGGCAGAAAATGCGCAAAAGCCTTGGCTCGAAGCGTAAAGAATTATCGGATGACCATATTACCGAGATTACCCGCCTGTTCGGGCAATTCATTGAGACCAGCGAAGGTAAAAAGCCGATTTCCAGAATCTTCAAGAACAGTGATTTTGGTTATCGCACCATCACCGTTGAACGCCCGTTAAAAGACGAGAACGGCAAAATCATTCCCGGTGAAAAAGGCAAGCTGAAAGGCAAACCGCAACCGGATTCCAGTCTACGCGATACTGAAAACGTGCCGCTCAATGAAGACGTGGAAACCTATTTCAAGCGCGAAGTGCTGCCCCATGCACCGGATGCGTGGATAGACCATGACAAAACCAAAGTCGGCTATGAAATCCCATTCAATCGGCATTTCTATGTGTTCGAGCCGCCGCGTGAACTGGCCGAGATTGATGCGGATTTGAAGCAATGCACGGACCGTATCCTGACTATGATTAAAGGGCTGACGGCATGAGCATGAAAACACCTGCCGCAGAGCCATTCGGAGAAATCACAAAACTGATTGAAGCGGTGCGGCAGAAAGCATTTCAGGCCGTCAATACCGTGTTGATTGATCTTTATTGGCACGTTGGCAAAATTATCAGCCACAAAGTCAAAAGCGTGGAATGGGGTGATGGTGTTGTAGCGCAATTAGCGGCTCACATCGCACAGACCCAGCCGGGGTTGCGCGGGTTTACCCGTCGGAACTTGTTCCGGACGCGGCAATTTTACGAGACGTATCAGGGTGATGAGAAAGTGTCAGCACTGCTGACACAATTGTCCTGGACAAACAATCTCATTATTCTCAGCCAGAGCAAACGCCAAGAAGTGGTTGAGTACTGTACCTTGTCACTGAAGTTAATTGCGGAGTACCAAATGCAATTTCCGGATAAAAAACTGCTGCGAGAAAAACTCCATGAGTTTTATCTACAGAATGCTTCAGAAGAAAAGGGAGAACTATGAGTTTTCCGTGTTACGAAAGTTACAAAGACAGTGGTGTGGAATGGCTTAATACAATACCTAACCATTGGATTGACCTGCCCCTAAAGGCTGTCGCGTCTCATAATAATGATGTCTTGGATGAGCGCACTGCGGATGACTACGAAATCCTGTATGTGGATATTTCAAGCGTTAATCCGATTAACGGTATCACTTCAAAAGAAGCAATGCCCTTTTCCGCCGCTCCCTCAAGAGCAAGGCGGCGTGTAAAACATGGTGATGTAATTGTTTCCACGGTGCGAACCTATCTTCGTGCCATAGCAAGAATCAATGAACCAGAAGAAAGCTTGGTTGTATCAACTGGTTTTTGTGTTGTGCGTCCTAGCGGCCGCGTATTTCACGGATTTTTAGGCTATTTGCTTTCGTCCAGTTACTTTGTTGATGCGGTTATTTCACATTCGGTCGGCGTGAGTTATCCGGCAATCAATGCAAGTGCATTGGTGGGTATTAAAGTTCCATTGCCATCTATACCAGAACAACAAACCATCGCCACCTTTCTCGACCGCGAAACCGCGAAAATTGACGCGCTGATTACTGAACAACAGAGGCTGATCGAATTGCTCAAGGAAAAGCGTCAGTCAGTCATTTCCCACGCCGTCACCAAAGGCCTAAACCCCAACGTACCGATGAAGAATTTGGGTATCGAATGGCTGGGCGAAGTGCCGGAGCATTGGAAAAATACTCGCATCAAGCATATTGCAAAACCCGGCAATAAAACATTTGTCGATGGTGATTGGATTGAAGCGCCTTATATTACAACCGACGGGGTACGCTTGATTCAATGCGGCAACATTGGAACGGGTATTTATGAAGAGCAAGGTTTTAGATACGTCTCCGAAGAGACGCTTATTAACCTCGCCTGTACTGAAGTTAATCCAAACGACATATTGATTTGCCGATTACAGTCTTCTCGCACGATATTGGCAGGGCGGGCATGTTTGGCTCCGAACCTTGGAGTGAAAATGATTACATCCGTTGATAACTGTATCGTGAAACCATCTTTAGATTTCGACCCCAAATACATTGTCTATCTTCTCAGTACATCATCTTATCTATCTTATATTGAAACGGTAGCAAGAGGAGGCACCCGAGATCGAATCAGCCGCTCAATGCTTGGTAACATAGAACTGATAGCACCACCAGTGACTGAGCAAACTTGTATTGCCGATTATCTGGAATGTGAAACCACCAAACTCGATACCCTAACCACGGAAGCCAAAACCGTCATTACTCTACTTCAAGAGCGCCGCACCGCCCTGATTTCCGCCGCCGTGACCGGAAAAATTGACGTGCGCGGGCTGGTCTCAGCTAAAACGGAGGTAAAAGCGGAAACCGTGCCTTGTTAATTTAGCCGTATTAACTATAATACCTATATTAGCTAATTGGAGAAAAAAACCATGCGTACCATGACCTCTGTTGAAGCCCAAAACCGTTTTGGTGAATTGCTGGATACAGCGCAACGCGAACCGATAACCATTACCCGCCGTGGACGTCCTGTGGCGTTTATGGTTTCCTGCCTGGATATGGAGGAACTCATGGAAATCCGTAAGCAGCGTTCCAAAGCGG
>JAGOKN010000009.1 GCA_017994575.1 Nitrosomonas sp. | reverse complement strand
CCACCATCTGCTGACGAAACTCCGGTGGGTAAGCAGGTTTGTAGTTTTGTGTCATATTTCTTCTCCTTTAAACAGAACATAATGTGTCCGTTCAAAGGGGGCAACTCCAACTCCAACTCCAACTCCACTATTCGCCCCATCGCGTTCGGCAAGAAAAACTGGCTGTTCACCGGTTCTGAGTGCGCCGGAAAACGTGCCGCCGCCATCCAAACCCTACTCGGCACCGCCAAACTCAACGGCCTCAACCCCGCACAATGGCTAGCCGACACCCTCGATAAACTCCCCACCTGGCCTAACAGCCGGATCGACGAGTTGTTACCTTTGGCACCTAAATTCATTGAATCACTATAATAGAAAATTAAAAGATGGTAGCGTTAGACGCATACCGTGAAGCGCCTTGTGAGCTAGTTCAATTCTAAGAAAACTCATACCATCAGAATTGTGACATTTCTTCCTGGCACACCCCACCCCGGGTATGTCTACCCCCTTATTTGACCAGGTCAGGAAATAGCTTTTCATGTATTTCTTGCAATAAGTAGATTTCTTTTATTACCTCGAGAGGAAATCCTTGTCTGTTGCGATCTTTATCGACAACAAGTAGCTTATTGATGTATAGATAAATTTCTTTATAACCCCAATGCAATTTAATCATTTCAGAGATCTTGGGATAATTGGTATCAAGTAATGATTCCTTATCACCCAAAAGTGCTTTAAATTCCTTAATTGAATTTTTTAGTGGCATATCGTACAACCCTCCTTCTGGCTTCGAGTAGATGAATTGATCTATTGTTTTTCATCGTGGAAAATAATTTCATAATCTGAAATTCTCATATTTCGTATTACGGATGGTTTTTTAAAAAAATAAATCATGATTATCAAAGTAGATGGGTGTATTAATTGCACACATAACCGAATTCCGTTTTAACTATCTTCGTGATAATCTCTATCGTACAAAACATAAAGTAATCAAATTCAAATCCACAGCAGTTTCCTAAGAAACCATCTCTGTCATTTTTAGAAAATTTATATGAAATCTGAAGTGCTTAAAAAAACTAAAGTTTTATTTGTCTGCATGGGAAATATCTGTCGATCACCCACAGCAGATGCTGTATTCAGACATTTTGTAAAAGAATCGGGGGTTGATCATATGATTGAAGTTGATTCTGCGGGCACTCATGCTTATCACATTGGCAATCCTCCGGATCAACGCGCCCAGCACGCTGCTATGAAACGCGGTTATGAAATGCACGACTTGCGTGCACGTGCCGTTCAAGCCAGCGATTTTGAAGAGTTCGACTATATTCTTGCGATGGACAAAGAGAATCTTAGTTTATTGCAACAAAAGAGCCCTCAACAGCACCTGGGCAAGATTCAGTTATTCATGCAATATAGCAAATGTGCCAATTCCAATGCAGAGGTGCCCGACCCCTATTTTGGTGGGCACGAAGGTTTCGAACTGGTATTGAATATGGTTGAAGAAGCTAGCCAGGGTCTTCTGGCGTATCTTTGCATTAATAAAAAGGAGGTATCACAATGAAAACAAGAGCCGCAGTTGCTTGGAAAGCCGGCCAACCGTTAACGATCGAAGAAGTTGATTTGGAAGGCCCGAAATCCGGTGAAGTATTGATAGAAGTAAAAGCCACCGGCATTTGCCATACTGATTATTACACGCTTTCCGGTTCTGACCCGGAAGGTTTATTTCCTGTCATTCTCGGTCATGAAGGCGCTGGTGTAGTGGTTGACGTGGGTCCCAATGTAAAATCTTTGCGCAAAGGCGATCATGTCATTCCGCTCTACACGGCAGAATGCCGGGAATGTAAATTCTGTCTTTCGAGAAAGACCAATTTATGCCAAGCCATCCGCAGCACGCAAGGACGTGGTGTGATGCCAGACGGTACCTCGCGTTTTTCTCTGGATGGGAAACCGCTGCTCCATTACATGGGCACATCCACTTTTTCAAATTACACCGTTGTGCCAGAAATCGCCGTGGCTAAAATTCGCGAAGATGCACCTTTTGATAAAATCTGCTACATCGGCTGCGGTGTTACAACCGGCATCGGCGCGGTGATTTATACCGCAAAAGTGGAGGCAGGCGCCAATGTCGCGGTTTTTGGCCTGGGTGGAATCGCCTTGAATGTGATCCAAGGTGCTCGGATGGTCGGTGCTAATAAAATTATCGGCATCGACATCAACCCGAAACGTGAAGCCATGGCGCGCAAATTCGGCATGACGCATTTCATCAACCCGAACGATGTGCCCGATATCGTGGATGCCATAGTGCAATTGACTGATGGCGGTGTCGATTACAGTTTTGAGTGTATCGGCAATACCAAGGTTATGCGGCAAGCCTTGGAATGTACGCACAAGGGCTGGGGACGCAGCATTATCATCGGCGTGGCGGAAGCTGGCGCTGAAATCAGCACCCGTCCTTTCCAATTGGTTACGGGCAGAAAATGGGAAGGCTCCGCTTTTGGCGGCGCGCGTGGCCGTACCGATGTGCCCAAAATTGTTGATTGGTATATGGAAGGCAAAATCGATATCGATTCGCTCATCACGCACACCTTGCCACTGGAAAAAATCAATGACGGGTTTCAGCTGATGAAAAGCGGTGAATCTATTCGCACCGTGGTGATTTACTGATCGTGACGACATTCGAAACCCGCAGCCTTCATCACTGTTTTGGTGGCATACAAGGCTTTTACCAACACCAATCGACGGTTATCAGCTTACCGATGCGCTTTTCGGTCTATCAACCGCCACAGGCCAAAGATCATCCCGTGCCGGTACTGTTTTTCCTGGCCGGGCTGACGTGCACTGAAGAAACGTTCATGATCAAGGCCGGTGCGCAACGTTACGCCGCTGAATATGGATTAATGCTGGTATCTATGGACACCAGTCCGCGCCAAACCGGTATCCCGGGCGAAACGGATAGCTGGGATTTTGGTGCCGGTGCTGGCTTTTATTTGGATGCGACACAAGCACCGTGGTCGAAATACTACCGCATGGAAAGTTACGTCACGCAAGAATTGCGGGAAATTATTGGCCAACATTTTCCCGCCGATGAGAACCGCATAGGTATTTTTGGTCATTCCATGGGCGGACACGGCGCATTGACACTGGCGCTACGCCACCCTGAGTTGTATCGCTCGGTCTCGGCATTCGCACCGATTTGCGCGCCGATGCAATGTCCATGGGGGCAAAAGGCATTCAGGAATTATCTCGGAGAAAATCAGCAAAACTGGCAGCTATATGACGCTGCTGCACTCATCAAAGATGGCCGCAGGATGCCGGATCTCCTGGTCGATCAAGGCTTGAACGATCAATTTCTGACCGAACAATTGCACCCGCATCTCCTGGAAAATGCCTGCGCTGCGGTCGGCCAGAAACTGACGTTGCGTTACCACCAGGAATACGATCATAGCTATTATTTCATCAGCACGTTTATTGGTGAGCATTTGGCCTATCATCGCGATGCGCTGATAGGAAATTAGGAGAGTATTTTGAGTAATGAGAAAGACCTGCTAGGCCTTAAACCTGTTGGTAAAGCAATAGAAAAGTCCGTGGATGGGCTTGGGTTGTTATTGTAGAAAACCCGGCAAGCTTTGGTGACTATGTTCCTGATGTTTTCTCAAAATTTCCCGACGCGCAAAATGTCCACCAATTGAGCCAGCGCCTGACCGCGGTGGCTGATTCGGTTTTTCTGTTCAGCGGAAAGCTCGGCTGATGTTTTGCCAAACTCGGGTAGAAAGAAATACGGATCGTAACCAAACCCGCCCTCGCCCCGCGGCTGATCGACGATTTCACCGTACCACGATCCATCGACTATGATGGGCTGCGGGTCATCGGCATGACGCACCAAAACAATCACGCAGTAATAATAGGCACGCCGGTTCGATTGATTTTTAAGCATTCCGATCAGTTTCAGGTTATTGCGCTCATCGGATTTCGGCTCTCCGGCGTAGCGTGCGGAGGTAACGCCCGGCGCACCGCCCAGTGCACTGACGCAGATGCCCGAATCATCCGCCAATGCCGGCAATCCTGAGCAGCGGCTGGCATGGCGCGCTTTGGTCAGTGCATTTTCGACAAAGGTGACGTAAGGCTCATCCACTTCGCCGGCATTAAAATCGGATTGCGGTACTGCTTCGATCGCCAGAGGTTCCAGCAAAGTGTTGATCTCACGCAACTTGCCCTGATTATTACTCGCAATCACCAGCTTTTTCAGCTTATCCATGCTTTGCTTCCAGGGCTAGCACCTTTCTTTGTATTGTGATCAACTCCTGAATCCCTTGTTGCGCCATATCCAACATGATATCCAGTTCTTTTCGATTGAATGCGACCCCTTCAGCCGTTCCTTGTACTTCGACGATGCCGGAACTACCAGTCATGACAACATTCATATCGGTATCACATGAGGAATCTTCCACATAATCCAGATCGAGTACCGGCGTGCCTTGATAAATGCCTACGGAAATTGCCGCCACGTGATCGATGATTGGTGAGGTTTCGAGTAGTTGACGATAAATCAGCTGTTCCACGGCGTCATGCAATGCCACAAAAGCGCCGGTAATACTCGCCGTTCGGGTGCCGCCATCGGCTTGGATGACATCGCAATCGATTTGTATGGTTCGTTCGCCTAATTTTTCCAAATTAACAACAGATCGTAATGCGCGTCCAATGAGCCGTTGAATTTCCATCGTGCGTCCGGATTGTTTACCTTTCGCTGCTTCGCGCTGCATACGCGAATGCGTCGAACAAGGCAGCATGCCGTATTCGGCAGTCAGCCACCCCTGCCCTTTGCCTTTCAGGAAAGGCGGGACTTGCTCACTGATGCTGGCGGTACAAATCACTTTTGTATCCCCGCATTCGATCAAGATAGAACCATCGGCATGTTTCGTATAATGCCGAGTGATGTTAACCGGGCGGATTTGAGTGGGGGTGCGATGATTACTTCGTGTCATAGTCACTTATTTTTCAGTATGAGAAAGTTAAGCTGCATATCGATAAACAGGCTTAGCAGGCGAACCTGTCGAAACCGTCAACACTTCATAGCCATCTTCAGTTACCAAGACGGTATGCTCCCATTGTGCCGATAAGCTTCCATCCTTGGTAGTGACAGTCCATCCATCCGGTAGATGGCGAATGGCTGCTTTGCCTGCATTAATCATTGGTTCCACCGTAAATATCATGCCAGGCTTAAGCTCGAGACCAGTGCCCGGGCGTCCATAATGAAGCACTTGTGGATTTTCATGAAATTTTGCACCGATGCCATGCCCGCAGAACTCTCTAACCACACTGTATCCGACGCCTTCTGTCAGCTTCTGAATGGCATGACCGATATCGCCTAAATGCTTACCAGGCTTGATCTGATCGATCCCTTTCCACATGGCTTCATACGTCACTTCACATAAGCGCTTGGCTTGAATGGAAGGTTCTCCCACGTAGAACATACGACTGGTATCGCCATGATAACCCTGGTAAATGACAGTGATATCGATATTGATGATGTCGCCATTTTTTAATTTTTTCTGTCCCGGAACGCCGTGGCAGATTTGATTATTGACAGAAGTACATATCGATTTAGGATAAGGCGAGTGACCTGAAGGCGCATAGTTTAGCGGTGCGGGAATAGTTTTCTGCACATCGACCATGTAGTGATGACACAGCGTATCGAGTTCTTCTGTAGTGATTCCTACATCGACAAATGGGGTGATGTAATCAAGCACTTCGGAGGCTAATCGACCAGCAATACGCATTTTTTCAATTTCCTGCGCTGTTTTTATGTATACCGTCATTGTTATTTAGTTTAATTATTCAGTGATATATGTAGTAGTAATTTTAAAAACTTATTTATTGTCAATAAGCATTACTGCATTTTGTTTTATAGGTGGTTAATTATAGCCGATCAACCTAGTAATCTTTATTGATTGGCATTATATGCGTTCACACTTGCTTTCAGCTAAATGGGTATCTTCAAATTGTTTAACTAATTTCTCCATTTGCTCTTTAAGCATTCGTGAGGGATTATGAAAAACAATTTTTTTTAAATTGACACTACGCTCTTCAATAGTGGCATTTTCAATACCTTTATTTTTTATTTCTTGTAGTTGTTTAAGTGCTTCACTTTTATCATGGAATATACCTAGAGAGATGGCATTTTTCCATTGATTTTCATCTTTTACACGAAAACTAACGATCCCAAGATTTCTTAGTTTATTAATCTCACGATTGACTGCTTCTTTATTCGTGAATGGTGGAATAGCTAACCAATACATCAAGGCATTACCTGCTACTTCCAGTTCATAGGATTGATCAGCAACCATTTCTGATAAAATCGTTTCAGCATACTGCATTTGCTCTTCATGAAAATTGCCCCACTCCAAGCAGTTCTCGCTAGCCGGCAGCAATATAATTTTCTCAGCATTCATTAATCGTGGCGCTACTGCCTGTTGATCATTTGCGTAAAATTGTATGCCAATCACATAAGCAATATTAATAATCAGTAGCAGAATAAAGATTATTTTCATTGAAATAAATAAATTTTTAAATTTTGATATTAACTTAATTTTGTTGTTAACGTTCTTGTGCCTTGCTAAAATGTGATGTTAACTGTCAAATACATCTACCAACTTTTGAACTCCTTTTTAAGAAC
Source organism: Nitrosomonas sp. (assembly GCA_017994575.1). Taxonomy (GTDB): domain Bacteria; phylum Pseudomonadota; class Gammaproteobacteria; order Burkholderiales; family Nitrosomonadaceae; genus Nitrosomonas. The sequence goes on along the minus strand of JAGOKN010000009.1, from coordinate 43,493 downwards.
AGGATATAAAATATGAAAATGATTAAGAATACAGTCATGCTGCTAGCGTTAGCGCTATCTGCACCCATCTCAGCTGAAACGACAGAAAATCCAGAGGCGGTTCCTGTTGCACCTGCCACCGTTGAAGAAACTGCGTCTGGAGTATGTGCAGGTTGTCATAGCGCAGATGGTAATAGCGTTATTCCAATGAATCCGATCTTGGCAGGACAACACGCTGAGTATATCACCAAGCAGTTAATTGATTTTAAGGCAACTGAAACCCAACCGGCAAAACGCAACAGCCCTGTGATGTCATCCATGGTAGCGGCACTTTCTCAGGATGATATGAAGAAACTGGGTGCGTACTATGCAAAACAGAAAGCGAATCCAAGTCAAGTAGCTACTGATGCTGATGCGAAATTAATCGAAATGGGTAAAGTCCTTTATCATGGCGGCAATATTGAGAATGGTGTGCCTGCTTGTGCCAGTTGTCATGGCCCCAATGGGTCAGGCATTCCGCCACACTACCCTGCAGTAGCTGGCCAGCACGCAGAATATACCCTGACTCAACTCAATTTGTTTAATACAGGCGACCGCGGCAATGACAATAAAGTGATGCAGAAAGTTCTGACTCGCATGAGTGGACAAGACAAACGCGCCGTTTCCGCCTATATTTCCACCATGCGCTGAAAATCAATAAAAAGCCTAGCTTATTAAACTGGGCGGTATAAAAAAGGCGACTTGAGTCGCCTTTTTTATGATTAATTTCTTAATGAGTATTTACCAGTTCTTGAATATTTTATCTGCAGCAGATAGTGTTTTACTTAATTCATTATCGCCATGTACGGATGATACAAAACCAGCTTCAAATGCCGATGGAGCAAAATATATGCCTTCATTCAACATCGCGTGAAAGAATCGATTGAAAGATTCCTTGTTACATTGCATCACTTCGGCAAAACTGGTCGGAATTTCTTTTCTAAAATATAAACCGAACATGCCTCCCACCGATTGCGCGCAAAAATCAATGCCATATTGCTTTGCAGATGCACTAATGCCATCGACTAATTGTTGTGTCCGGTTGCTCAGTTTTTCATAAAAACCGGGGACTTGGATTTGTTTTAGTGTGGCAAGACCTGCGGCCACTGCAACCGGATTGCCAGATAATGTGCCTGCCTGATAAACCGGCCCTAGCGGCGCTAAACATTGCATAATTTCTCGCCTGCCGCCAAATGCGGCCATCGGCATGCCACCACCAATTACTTTACCTAAAATAGTCAAATCCGGTTTGATTTGGTAAAGCCCTTGTGCGCACTTAAGATTCACACGAAATCCTGTCATGACTTCATCAAATATCAGGACACTGCCGCTTTGAGTACACAATGAACGTAACTTGGTTAAGAAATCTGCAGTGGGGGCAACCAAATTCATATTACCGGCAACGGGCTCGACAATTACCGCAGCTATCTCCTGGCCGAATTGATTAAATGTTGCTTCGATACCGGAAATATCGTTGTAATCCAGAACAATGGTATGGCCCACCGTTTCAGCTGGCACTCCCGCTGAGCTCGGATGACCAAATGTCAATGCACCAGAACCAGCTTTAACCAGTAAGGCATCGTCATGCCCATGATAACAACCTTCAAATTTTATAATCCGGCTTCGACCTGTAAAACCACGTGCCAGTCGGATGGCACTCATGCCGGCTTCGGTACCAGAGCTGACCAATCTGACTTGTTCGATTGAAGGCAGCAAGTGGCAAATCAGTTTGGCAATTTCTAGTTCTGCTTCAGTGGGCGCTCCAAATGTAAGTCCATTTTGAGCCGCTGTCTGCACTGCCTTAACGACATCATGGTTGGCGTGACCAAGAATCAATGGTCCCCAAGATCCGACATAATCAACATAGGATTTACCATCGGCATCCCAAAAATAAGCACCTTCACCACGCTGAAAAAAGATCGGTTCCCCTCCCACTGATTTAAAAGCACGAACGGGTGAATTTACTCCGCCAGGAATATATTGTTGAGACTGTTCAAATAATTGATGATTGCGTGAAGTCATTGAGTTACTCTTAATAAAAAATTATAAGGATAATCTTGTTTTTAATGCGTTACATGGTTTCTGCAAATAATTGCACATAGTGCGCTGCCGCTGCTTTTATATTTTCAGCCTGAAATAAATCATGACACACAGCAATTGCTGCACATCCGCTTTGAATAACTATTCTGGCATTAGCCAATTGAATACCTCCGATGCCTACAATAGGAATTGATAGCTCCTTTTGAGCTTGATTGACTAAGCTTATAGACACTGAAACTGCATTAGGTTTCGTCAGTGAGGAGAAAAAAGCGCCGAAAGCAATATAATCTGCTCCGTCTTTTTGTGCCTGCTTGGCTAAACCCAACTGGTTATAACATGAGGTTCCTACAATTTTATTGTGTCCAAGTAGATTTTTCGCGGCAGAAACCGGCACATCATTTTTCCCCACATGGACTCCATCTGCATCTATCTCAATAGCTATTTCAAGATGATCATTGATAATTAATAGAGCGTTGTGTTCTCGACAAAGCGGCAATAGTAATTTCGCTTGTTCTCTGCGTAAAGAATCATTGGCCGATTTGTTACGATATTGCACGAGTTTTACTCCGCCTTCCAATACCTGCCGGGTTTTATTCAACAGATCATTGGTATGATTAAGATCTGGAGTTATCGCATAAAGCCCGCTAATTTTCAGGCTGCTCAATGATTACTTCCTTTTCTTCATGCTCGCCTTCACTATCTTCTTCATCATTAGCCCAAAAAAGCCTATTGGGAATATATTGTCCCATGCCTGGACGAAACCCCGCCTGTAATGTGTGCCATGTATAGTCTTGAGCTTCAAGCACACTGTCACTGACTGATAAGCCATTAGCCAATGAAGCTGCTATTGCTGACGCCAGCGTGCAGCCCGAACCATGATAAGTGTGCTCAAGTCTCTCCCAATCATCGGTGCGTATAATGCCACTGGAAGCAAACAGTGTGTTTTTGACCTGCTGCGTATTTTCATGCGTGCCGGTGATGAGTACGTACTCGCATCCCATCAGCAGCAATCTTTGCGCACAAAGGCTTAAATCCAATTTGGATTCACTCGGGTCGTTTTCCTGCTGAGCCAAATGCCGAGCCTCAAGGCTATTGGGCGTCAAGATGGTGACTTGCGGAAGTAACAATTCACGCATGGCATCGACCATTTCTTCGTTGGCCAACTCATCCCCGCGTCCAGAAGTTAATACCGGATCCATGACCAACGGAATATAGGGATAATCAGAAATGACTTCCGCAATAGTAGCGATGATTTCAACACTACCTAATAAACCAATCTTGAAAGCATGAACTGGCATGTCTTCTAGCACCGCTCTAGCCTGATCAGCTACCCATTCAGGATCAAGCGGCATCACTTCATCTACGCCGGTAGTGTCTTGAACAGTAATGGCAGTCACTACGGATAGTGGATGGCAGCCCAAGCTTGCAATGGTGAGCATATCAGCTTGAATACCGGCTCCGCCACTGGGGTCATTGGCTGCAAAAGAAAGTACAATTGGGGGTGGCTGTAACATGCATTAATACCGTAAAATATCATTTTAACCTAAAAGGAAGTTGCTATCTATCATGCCTACCGAAGAGAATCGCGATTACAATCGCTATATGTGCTTAATTTGTGGCTTTATCTATGATGAAGCGCTGGGATCTCCCGATGAAGGTATAGCACCGGGCACTCGCTGGGAAGATGTTCCGATCAATTGGACATGTCCGGAGTGTGGCGCCCGTAAAGAAGATTTTGAAATGGTAAAAATATAAAATGCGAATTTTGCATACCATGCTCCGGGTTGGCAATCTAGATAAATCGCTTGAGTTTTATACCCAGGTTTTGGGTATGAAACTGCTTCGGCGCAAAGATTATCCTGATGGCAAATTTACTCTGGCTTTTGTAGGCTATCAGGATGAAACAGATGGCACGGTTCTGGAGTTGACGCATAACTGGGATACTTCCGAATATGACTTGGGAAATGGTTTTGGTCACATTGCGGTTGAAGTGAATGATGCTTATCAAGCCTGTGAAAATACAAAAAAACTGGGTGGAAAAGTGACTCGTGAAGCTGGTCCCATGAAACACGGCACAACAGTTATCGCGTTCATAGAAGATCCTGACGGTTACAAGATTGAATTTATCCAGAAAAAAACAGCATAAGCATTCTCACTAGCCATTCAGTTTGTTTTTCTGAATTTTTATCCATGCAGTAAAAAAATGGTGGGAATTTTGTTGATATCTGGCAAACAGCGCTTCCACTCTTTGACAGTTCTAGTTGCAACCATTTCATTAGAGAAAGTCAGGTGACTCGCAATACATAGATTTGTAGAATCACTACAAGTTTTAACCAGCTGTTCCAGTAATTTTTGATTACGATAAGGCGCTTCAATAAAGATTTGCGTTTGGTTTCGGCTAATGGATAACTTCTCTAGCTCTATTATTTTGCTGAAACGCGCATTGCTTTCGATTGGCAAATAGCCGTTAAAGGTAAATTGTTGTCCATTCAAACCCGATGCCATTAATGCCAGCAAAATGGATGATGGCCCAACCAATGGAATTATCCTGATATTGTTTTTGTGCGCTAATTGCACCAATTCGGCGCCAGGATCGGCGACTGCCGGGCAACCTGCCTCGGATAACAATCCCACATCGTGTCCCGCTAATAAGGGATCCAGTAATGTCATGAGATCATCCGATGGTGTATGCTCATCCAGAATTTGCATGTTTAAAGTTTGCAACGCATGCTTGGAATTGATCTGTTTCAAAAATTGTCGAGCTGTTTTGGGGTGTTCAACAATAAAGTATGCCAATTCGGCTATACATTGCTGAACTGCCATCGGCATTACCCAGGCGATGTTTTCCTCGCTAATCGGGGTTGGGATTAAATACAGTTTACCGGTCATCTGAATATTCACTAAGTACTGCTAACTGATACTTATCATTAAATTTCGCTCGATCTAATGCAGAATTCGCGGGACGCTGAGAATAAATTCGGGAATGGCGACATCAAAATGATAACCATCTTCTGCTGCCATCTGATAGCTGCCTTTCATGGATCCAACGGCGGATGAAATGACCGTCCCACTGGTATATTCGAAGCTATCGCCCGGCTTGAGCAGCGGCTGTTCGCCGACCACGCCTAGTCCGCGTACTTCTTGGGTAGTACCATCACCATTATCGATGATCCAGTGTCGACTAATTAACTGGGTCGCTACCGTACCGGTATTTGCGATAGTGATGGTGTAGGCAAATACATGCCTAGCAGATTCTTCATCAGATTGATCAGGCAGATATACCGTACGAATACTGATATCAATTTCATATTTTTTATTTTCAGTCATTTTTATTTCACATTATTTATTAATACGGTATCAAAAAAAAGTATGGAAAGTATTAATATAATTTATACATAAATCTTTATCTCTGTTACGCGTAGTTGGATATTTGCGGTTAAAATAACAACTTTGATTATTGAGAGGTTTTTATGTTCCGCATTGCACCCAGTATCCTTTCCGCCAATTTCGCAAAACTTGGCGATGAAATTACCGCCGTCATAGATTCAGGAGCCGATATCATTCACTTTGATGTGATGGATAATCATTATGTTCCTAACCTCACTATCGGTCCTTTGGTTTGCGAAGCGATACGTCCAGTTACCGATGCAGTTATTGATGTGCATTTAATGGTAGAACCTGTTGATCGTATTATTCCAGATTTTGCCAAAGCGGGTGCTAATATCATTTCATTTCACCCCGAGGCATCGAATCACATTGATCGCACCATCGGTTTGATTAAAGAACAAGGCTGTAAAGCTGGTCTGGTTTTTAATCCCGCGACACCCTTGCACTATTTGGATCACGTTCTCGATAAACTTGATTTGATTCTTATTATGTCAGTAAACCCCGGCTTTGGCGGGCAAAAATTTATTCCTGAAGCACTCAACAAGTTAAGAGCCGTTAGACAACGTATTGATGCCAGTGGAAAAAATATCATGTTAGAAATTGATGGTGGCGTTAAAGTAGACAATATTGCTGAGATTGCCCGTGCCGGCGCGGATACCTTCGTGGCAGGATCAGCCATTTATCAAGCTGGCAAAGATACCGACCCTCATCGATATGATAGTGTGCTGGCAGCATTTCGCGCTGAACTGGCAAAAGTATAATTGACAACCACTCTACTCGCTGATTGCTATTTTCCTATATCTAAATGAACCAAAATCTTTTTAGCACTGCAGATGCGTCTGTAAAAGAAGTTAAATTGCCAATATCCATCAAAGTGATCATGATCGATTTGGACGGCACTCTGCTTGATACTGCAGACGATCTCGCCTTAGCGGCAAATTTGATGTTAAAAGATCTGGGATTGCCGGAGCAATCAACGTCAACGATTCGTTCTTATATTGGAAAAGGGATTCAGAAGTTGGTCAAACGAACGCTAACTGGTCAGCTTGACGAAGAACCTGATGCTGCGTTATTTGCGCAAGCACTACCGCTATACGAAAAGCATTACGCAAATAATTTAAGTGTAAATACACGTCCGTATCCTGGCGTTCTGGAAGGCATCAAAATAATGCAACAGGCAGGTTTTAAGCTAGCTTGCATCACCAATAAAGCTGAAGCCTTTACGCTACCCTTGTTACGTTCAACAGGCTTATATGATCAATTCGAAATTGTATTGTCTGGAGACAGTCTACCTAAGAAAAAACCTGATCCTATGCCATTGACTCACATCTGCAAACATTTTGATGTGCAACCTCATGAAGCGCTGTTGATTGGCGACTCACTCAATGATGCCATTGCTGCCAGAGCGGCTGGTTGTCATGTTTTTTGTGTGCCCTATGGTTATAATGAAGGCCGAAATGTTTATGAACTCGATTGTGATGCCATTGTTGAAACGCTGATTGAAGCATCCAAGCTAATTTCCAAATAATCATACAAATAACTTTTCAATCATTCGTTTATATAATCCTGGTTCCTAGAATGAGACGGCATGCATAAATCACTTCAATTAAATCGTTTTGGCATTGATGACAGAGGTGGTGCAATCAGATGACTGAAGATGAATTTAATCTGCTTGTTCAACAAGGGTACAATCGTATTCCGATGGTACTGGAGACCTTTGCGGATCTCGATACACCGTTGTCTATTTATCTAAAACTTGCCAATCAGCCTTATTCTTATTTATTAGAATCTGTGCAGGGAGGTGAGCGTTTTGGTCGATTTTCATTTGTTGGCCTACCGGCAACCATGCGTATCGAGGCCCGTAACAATACGATTACCTTGGTGGATCATGATAATTCTGAAGTGATCAAGGTTGATGATACCCTGGCTTTTATCCAATCTTACCTATCGAAATTCAAGGCAGCACCTTGTCCAGCAGGCATTTCACGATTCTCTGGTGGATTAGTCGGTTATTTTTCATATGATACGGTTCGCTATATTGAACATAAATTGATCGCCCACGCACAACCGGATACTTTAAATACCCCGGATGTATTACTGCTGCTATCAGAAGAGCTGGCAGTAATCGACAACCTTTCGGGTAAACTGTATTTGATCGTGTATGTTAACCCTGAAAATAACAACGCCTACCAATCCGGGTGCAATCGTTTAAAAACTTTATTGGCAAAACTTCGCAAATCGATTCAGATTCCAGTGGAACAAGCGGTTGCTCCCGGGATTGCCGTTTCCGAATTTTCTGAAGCGGATTTTAAATCGGCTGTCGAACGAGCTCAACGCTATATCTACGATGGCGATATCATGCAGGTGGTGTTGTCTCAACGTACCAGCAAACCCTTTGGTGCATCTCCGTTATCGCTTTACCGGGCACTGCGCAGTCTTAATCCATCACCATACATGTTTTTCTATCATTTCAATGATTTTCATGTGGTGGGCGCTTCTCCGGAAATATTGGTGCGCCTTGAGGGGGATACGGTGACCGTTCGTCCCATCGCAGGAACCCGCCCGCGTGGAAAAACACCTCAGGAAGATGCTGAATTAGCGGCTGATCTACTGGCCGACCCCAAAGAATTAGCCGAACATGTCATGTTGATGGATTTGGGGCGCAATGACATTGGGCGCGTTGCGCAAACCGGAACGGTTAAAGTCACTGAAAAAATGCAAATAGAAAATTACTCGCATGTCATGCACATTGTTTCCAATGTGGAAGGTAAATTAAAACCTGATTTGACGGCGATTGATGTATTACGGGCCACTTTCCCAGCTGGCACGGTCAGTGGCGCTCCTAAAGTCCGTGCTATGGAAATTATCGATGAATTGGAAGTTTCCAAACGCGGAGTATATGCGGGTGCAGTTGGTTATCTAGGCTTCAATGGCGACATGGATTTAGCCATCGCCATCCGCACTGGCGTGATCAAGGATGGCAAATTACATGTCCAAGCTGGTGCAGGTATCGTTGCCGATTCAATTCCACATAATGAATGGGTTGAAACGCAGAACAAAGCTAAGGCATTGCTGCGTGCGGCAGAAATTGTCGAGAATGGATTGGATAGTAAAATCTAGTTTGATTATAACATCACGTCTTTAGTGAGATAATCCTTCAAGCCAGCTCAGGTTCAATTCTTGAGCTGGCTTGTCTATTAAGACAACTAGCTGGCGATCAAGGTAGATTCAATTTCTGCAAAGCTCTTGGCGACATTATTGGGTGGAATGACGGTTCCGAGTTGTTTTTCGATTTGAGTCCAGGAGAAGATACCGCATATTCTGGGCAAGTCGATGGTATTATCATCAATCACCAAGGCATGCAATCGCTCACTCTCACGCAAGCTGGATACAATATTACCGACTCTGGCGTGTTCCACTTCATCCAGGGAGATAGCTTCCAGCTTTTCCAGTGGTGTCATGATATCCATGACCAAAATTTCATGATGTTTAACTCGCCTGTCCTGAATGAATCGCAGAGGTTTCTCACCTAAAATATCCGTTGCGGTAATAATGCCCGCCAATGAATTATCTTCATTGATCACTAATAATGTGCGCACACCACGCTGCATCATATAAGTGTTGGCAATTTCCATAGGAGTATTGGGAGCGATAACGGCTGCGCTGATTTTCCGCAAATCAGTCATGACCTCAAATGCGGGAGAATCAAAAGTTACTAGGTTAGGAGATGCGGGCTGGGAAATCTGTACAGTACCAACCAGATACTGCACGGTCAGTGATTTATAATCATTCATCATATCGTGTACTCCATCCGAGGTTGATGGGAACTACCTGATTTCGAAACAGATAATCTGTTTCGAATGGAGAACTTTACGCTGATTGGGAGCCAGAATCAATAGCCCTATCAATGATATCGATAAAGCTATGGCCGATCATGAACCCACTGAACCAAAGTATCCATGGCTGCACGAGCCTGTGCAGACTGCTCATGATTGACAAAAAAAACGACGACGACACGCCGTCCCATTTTGTCCAACAAATAACCCGCAAGTGTTCTCACGTTGTTCAAAGCGCCAGTTTTCATATGCGCAAAACCTTTGACTGATGAATCGGTAAAACGTGTTTGCAAGGTTCCATCGACGGCGGCGATTGGCAATGAAGAAATAAATTCTGGCATAACTGGGCTATTAAAGGCTGCCAGTAGCAGTTGCCCCATGTGTCGGGTAGTGATTTGTTCTCTACGGGATAATCCGGAGCCGTTTTCTATCACCAATTCAGGGAAATTTAATTGCTTGGATGCCAGCCATGTTCTAATGGCCCTATCTGATTTGACAAGCGTGGCTGGAGAATCATTTTGCCGGGTGCCTAGTGTTAAATACAATTGGCGTGCGGCAATATTATTACTGAATTTATTGATGCCACGAATGATATCCGCCAATGGCGGCGATTGATAAATTTTTAAGGGTGTCAGACCCTGTGGAATCTGATCCACGATGACCTTCCCGTGAAACAAGCCACCTTGTTGTGCCCATAAGTGCTTGAATAAATTTCGGGTATAGATTGCACTGTTATGCAAACTCAATAAATAGGATTGCTCTCCACATTGCTGAGAGAAACTTCCACTGAGTACGACTGTAAAATTATTTTTGTCTTTTTCATCGGGAATGACGTCAATGGTGAGTAAATTTCGCCAATCTCCACATTTTCCGTGCGTCAATTTCAAATGATTTTGCACATGCAAAGAGTCGGGCAATGGATCAATCACGACTCGCACTGAATTTTTATCAGGTTGTGGAAACAGATGAATCGTCGAAGTTCTGTAATTGACCAATAATGCTTCAGGAGGGATGTTATAAGTGCGATAAGGTTGCCCATCAAAATCGCCGGAATCTTCAAAGGGAATATCATAATGCGTAGGATCCAGAACCAGATTGCCTTTGATTTCATGCAGCCCTGTTTGGCGCAGACGATGAATCAACAACCAAAAATTCTCCAGATCCAACTTTGGGTCGCCATAGCCCTTGATAATCAAGTCGCCATGCAAAACCCCATCCATTATCTTACCTCTGGCGTACAGCTTAGTCGGCCAGGTATAGGCGGGCCCTAACAACTCCAATCCAGCGTAGGTTGTCAGCAGCTTCATTACTGACGCAGGATTCATTGCCGAATCCGCATTGATCACCATGATCGGTTTATTCGCACCAATTTCATGCACATAAACACCGATCGCTGATTCTGGAATGGCGTGCTGTTGCAATTTTTGCTTGACCGGCAAAGGCAATCCGCTAGACCATACGAACCCTGACCATGCAACCTGCAGAAGTAACAGACATGAACAACAAATCCGCAGCATTTTAGTTAGCATACTGGCGGATAGTTATTTCTTCTTCTGACACATCGCAAACCCATCATCCCAACCCATGCGATACTGATCATCCTTGTCATAACGATTAAGATCTTTAAAGGCCCAATTGGTTCTTTTGGCCGTTTCACAGCCATCAATGTAGCCTTGCTGGGTGCTGACCGGATATCCGGTCAGATTATATTTAGGTTTTGCACTTTCAGGCAATGGGCCTGCCGGCCGTTCGGGTTTTTTTGCAGGAAGTGGTAGCGATTGCTGCGGTTGCTGTGACTTTGTCGGCACTCCACTACAGGCAGAAACGATTAACGCCACAATAATGATAAAAGAAGATAAACGGTAATGCATGGCATTGCACCTCTGGATACTATTCTATGAGATAAAACTATAAAACGGATTGCAACAACTTGCCCATTTCAGCCGGATTGCGCGTGACTTTAATTCCGCAGGATTCCATGACTGCCAATTTTTCCTGTGCGGTTCCCATACCACCTGAAATAATCGCACCGGCATGCCCCATGCGCTTGCCGGGCGGTGCTGTGACACCGGCAATAAACCCAACCACAGGTTTTTGCATATGATCTTTCACCCAGTGTGCGCAATCCTCTTCATCGGTACCGCCGATTTCACCTACCATCAGCACCGCATCGGTTTCTTCATCGTCGTTGAACAATTGCAAAACATCCAGGTGCTTCAATCCATTCACCGGATCACCGCCGATACCGATGCAGGTCGATTGTCCCAATCCAAGCGCCATCAGTTGTGCCACAGCCTCATAGGTTAATGTTCCTGAACGGGAAACAACACCAATACGCCCTTTTTTGTGGATATAACCTGGCATGATGCCAATCTTGATTTCATCCGGCGTAATGATGCCAGGGCAATTGGGACCGATCAAACGGGTTTTCTTGCCTTGCATCTTGTAGCGAGTACGCAGCATATCCCGCACAGGAATGCCTTCGGTAATGCAAATGACCAGATCCAGTTCCGCTTCCACCGCTTCATCAATAGCAGCAGCCGCAAACGGAGGCGGCACATAGATGACGGAAACATTGGCGCCGGTTTGTTGCTTCGCTTCCTTGACCGTCGCATAAATCGGAATACCCTCAAAGCTTTCTCCTGGCTTGCGAGGATTGACACCGGCGACAAAGCAAGCTGCGCCCTGTGCATATTCACGGCACATGCGCGTATGAAATTGGCCGGTTTTTCCGGTAATGCCTTGCGTCATCACACGGCTGTTGCGATTAATCAGAATGGACATGCCCTTTCTCCTTCAATGTCTAACAATTATGTGCCCGAAGCATTGGTTTTAGCTGCATTGACCGCTTTTTGAGCCGCATCGGCCATATTGTCAGCCGATATGATCGTCAGACCGGAATCAGCCAGAATTTTTTTTCCTAATTCCACGTTAGTGCCTTCCAAACGCACGACCAGTGGTACGGTTAATTGTACATCCCGAGCCGCCATGATCACGCCTTGCGCAATCACATCACACTTCATAATACCGCCGAAGATATTCACCAGGATGGCTTGCAACTTGGGATTGCGCAGCATCAATTTAAACGCCTCGGTTACTTTCTCAGCCGTTGCGCCGCCGCCGACATCGAGAAAATTCGCGGGATTGCCGCCGTACAATTTAATAATATCCATCGTTGCCATCGCCAGCCCCGCGCCATTGACGAGACACCCGATATTGCCATCCAATGGAATGTACGATAATTCGTGTTCGGATGCCTCAATCTCAACCGGGTCTTCCTCATCCAGATCGCGCAGTGCGACAATCTCGGGGTGACGGAATAACGCGTTGTCGTCAAAATTCATTTTCGCATCGAGCGCGATCACCTGTTTCTCAGCAGTTAATGTCAGTGGATTAATTTCCAGCAATGAGGAATCGGTGTCATCAAAAGCCTGGTATAGACCTTGCAACAACGTGACCGCTTGCGGCACACCTTGCACAGGAATGCCGATTTTCAAGGCAACTTCTTCGGCTTGCTGCTGACTGAGCCCGGCAATCGGATCAATAAACACTTTGTGAATCTTCTCCGGTGTTTCAGCCGCCACTTTCTCGATCTCCATGCCGCCTTCCGAGCTTGCCATCAGGCACACGCGCTGACGGCCACGATCCACCACCATACCGACATAGAATTCTTTCTCGATATGAACACCTTGCTCGATAAAAAGCCGATGCACGACTTGTCCTTCCGGTCCGGTCTGATGCGTCACTAGCCGCATGCCCAAAATCTCCCCCGCGCGCTGCCGCACTTCATCCAACGACCTGGCCACTTTCACCCCGCCACCCTTACCGCGCCCGCCAGCATAAATCTGCGCCTTAACCGCCCACACCTCACCACCCAATTGCTGCGCAGCTTTCACGGCTTCGTCAACACTGAAACAAGCAATGCCTTTCGGCGTGACAACCCCATATTTCCGCAAAATCTCTTTTGCTTGATATTCGTGAATTTTCATTGGCGTAACTCCATCAGTATGGTTTTCGGTTTTAATGTAGAGTGTAATAAGCGAAGCGCATTACACCGGATGTGTTTCATTCGGCGCAATATTGATTGCGTCCTACTGGGCTTTATTACATATCAAATTGAAAAATATAACCATAACAAGGCCTTGATGTCTATGCAAAATCTTCACGCTCAAGAACTCTTCGGATATCTTCGAAGCGAGCAGAAATATCATTCCGGGGAAAAGAAATCACTGTCAGACCATCAAGATTAGAAAACTTTGCGCAGCCTTCTTCGATCATCACAATCGCGCGTCGAGAACCTAATCGCCCTTGAAACAAGCCAATCTCATGGATTACATTTTCACGTGCATGAATAATACCATCGGCGTGCTTGTCTTCTGCAGTCATGACCAAGAAAGCCATCCCAGCTTCTAACAACATAGTCTCTAGACGGTCAGTAGTATGAATCCCAGCAGTTGGCTCGATATTGAATTCGTCACAACTCACGGATAGTCGATCGGACAAGAATGATTTCAGCTTTAACCACTCTGAAGATCTTCCATGGCCGATGAAGATTTTCTTGCCCGAGGCAGTATCCCTTAGCGCGTGTACTACATTCTGTAGAATGGGAAGCCGTTTCTTTATACGTTCTTGTTGTGGGAGTTTGGGATCATCTTGACCCGGCGTCGGGCATTGGCTTAGCTGCGGTGTATTTTGCCCAAAAAGCTTTATAAGTAGCGCTCGTAATCTTATTACCCAGTATTCAACCTGAGCTACTTTCAAATCAGGATTCTCTACTAGATCCTGCCCTTCTCGAAGCAAGATTAAAAGCTTTTCCGATATTGGTGATGCGGATTCTTCGGTACTCATGATACTCATGAAGATAGGGGCAAATGTAGAAAACTGCGATCAGATTTTGTAATTTTCAGAATCAACTGATTACCTCTCTAAGTTTCTGTAGCAACTAGAATCTTGTGCAAGTTCCACCCGACATTATCAATGTACTAAGTTTCTACTTGCCAAGAAATATCAATTTTCCTATGTTGAGAAACACAATCTCTTAAATATAAATTGATAAGACTTTGATAAGGCACCCCCGTCTCGTCGGCCATTTTTTTAAAATAACCAATAACATCCTCGCTCAAGCGCATCGTCACAGATTTCTTGAGTTTGGCGGCATATGGATTCTTACGCGACTTCATTTTTGACAGATCATATTCAGCTTTCATAACACACCACCTTGATAATATTTACGTTCCAATTTGGTAGCCTTACGAGCCGATATAATCCTGATTACATTTCCTGAATCTCGCTCGCAATGGCACACAATGAGAATTCGAGCTTTACTGCTCATGCCGAGCATCAGGAATCTGTCTTCTGATTCCGAGCTATCATCGTAGAACTGAACAGCAAAATCATCATAGAAAACAGATTGCGCTTCTTCGAAAGATATTCCATGTTTCTTTTGATTTGAAGCCGCTTTATTGATATCCCACTCGAAACTAATCATCCATACATTGTATGCACGAGATATTTGAAGTCAAGGAATCTTAATAAAATTCTGAGCAATCTGATTACCGCTCACTCTGCCGCTCCAAATGATCCTCAACATCCTTCTGGCTAAACCCAATCGCACTAGCAACCCGATCCGCATGACTGACTTTGGAGATGCCTTCGATCAGGCGGTGCGTCGGGCCTTGCGGCATGAATTCGACTTGTAAATACCGGCCAATGCCGTCTTTTTTCAGCAGCTCGCACAATTCGTGGTTATGCGTGACCAATAACGTGCTCGCACCCAATTTATGAAACCCCTTGAGAATATATTCGGAGATGGTCATTTTTTCTTCAAACGTTGTGCCTTCCGATAATTCATCCAGTACAACCAAGCTGCGCTGGGTTGAATTAAAGAATATCTCGCGTGTGCGTTGCAGCTCGTGTCCGAATCGTCCCATGGCAGCGCTTAACTGGCCTGGGTCGGGCACTTGGTAATAAATATGTTCTGCCGGCACCAACTGTCCTTGTGTGGCTGGGATGTAGCAACCTATTTGACCCAGCAACTGGATTTGCACGATGGTTTTGCAATAGGCAGTTTTACCGCCACTATTCGGGCCGGTAATGATCAACACACGCCCTGCCATGTCGAGGTGGATATCATTGGGCACATAATCGGGCATGTTTTTTATCAACAATGGATTTCTGGCTTGACTGATGGTCAATCGATGCTGTTTCTCGTCCAGAATCTCCGGCAGCGCCTTATCCTCGTTAGAGGCTTGTCCATAGCGATAAAATGATAATAATTCATCCAGCAATCCCAACGCTTCCAGTGCTTTTGCCAATTCCCGACTTTCCTTGAATTGGTTGCGCAACGGATAAATGATCGTATCGCGATCGGATACACCCATTGCCAACATGATAATAGGAAAAATGGGAATGGTGAGTCCCAACAAGCCATAGCCAAAATAGGATGTGCCTAATTCCGGCATCAAGTTTTCAATGAAAAAGAGAATGCCATAAGCGGCTGCGAAAAACATCAATGTCGGCAGCGCCTTAAACAATGATGGATGGAAACGGAAATGAAGATCGAATGCTGATTTTTCTTTTTTAGTTTTGAATTTGCCATTGGTTGAATAAACCGGCCCTTCCATCAATGCATAAGTACGCGATTGCCCAAAATCATGAATGGCATCCAATATCGTTTGCAAATAGACAGATTGTGGATGCGGGATTGCGCTGGCTTTTTCAACCAGATCTATCGCAAATTGAGTGCCATCTTGATATTGCCGATAACCATAGCCGCCAAATTCAAGTTTATCTGCGCGGCTACTGGGTTCATCGGTAGCCAATCCGCCTACAAATTCGCCATATAGCAGATATTTGAGTGATTTTTCGCCGGAACGGATTTTTCCGATATATTGAGTCAGCGCATCATATAATCCCGGATTAGATTCAATTTCACGCAAAGCCATTTGTTTTTGCTGCAACATTGGCGCATCCTGGTCGGGACGCGCAATTGATCGATACAATACCAAGCGACCTATTTCTGTTTGTGTGTTATCAACGGTATGAAACAACGCTTCGGCTTCAATCGCTTCAAATGTTTTGGGATCAAGTGCCGCATAATTCGTTTCAGTGGGGCGAATGTCATTGAAAGTCGTGGGTTGATCGGATTCGGATAGGATTAAACGTTCGCGCCAAATATTTATCATATTCATAGTCTGTTTCAGGGTTTTCGCTATTTGCAGCCAAGCCGCTTTGGTTGAATGTGTAAAATACGCATATTTAGAATGAAACACAACAAAATGTCACTCGGTTCTTTATCGGTATTCCTTTTTTGATTATGCTGTCTGTTAAAAAAAACCTACGCCTCATCAGCTTATTTATTATTATCAGTGCTATAGCGTTGGCTAGCTGGTATTTCACTCGACCCAAGCCATTAGCAGTTGAGTTAGCGACCGTTGCAACGGGCAACGTGGAAGCGACCATAGTAAATACACGCGCAGGCACCATCAAAGCCTGCCAGCGATCGAATCTTGCGCCTATTTCTGGAGGTCAGATTGCAAAAATATGGGTGAAAGAAGGTGATCGCGTACAAAAAGGCCAAACTTTACTAGAACTGTGGAATGTCGACCTTCAGGCGCATCGTGAACTCGCACAGCGTCAATTGACGATGTCGCAGGAACGTCGCCGTGAAACCTGTATTCTGGCAGAAAATGCCCGGCGCGAATCGATACGCACGCAACAACTGGTGGAAAAAGGTTTTGTCAGTTCACAGCGCGCTGAAGATGCCGATGCCAATGCACGAGCACGGCAAGCCGGTTGCGATGCGGCCATATCCGATATTAAACGTGCTGAAGCGCAGATTCGCGTCGCTCAGGCAGGGTTGGATCGCGCCGTCATCACGGCGCCTTTTTCCGGTGTGATTGCTCATATCAGCGGTGAATTGGGCGAATTCACCACACCCTCACCTCCCGGCATTCCGACCCCGCCAACGATTGATTTAATCGATGACTCTTGTCTGTATGTCAATGCGCCCATGGATGAAGTAGATGCGCCTAAGATAAAAGTCGGACAGGAAGCGCGAATTACTTTGGATGCCATGCCCAACAAGGTTTTTCCTGGAAAAATCAGACGTATCTCACCCTATGTGACTGAAATAGAGAAGCAGGCTCGAACCGTGGATATTGAAGTGGAATTTCAACAACTCACAGAGGATATCTTATTGGTGGGCTACAGTGCCGATGTCGAAGTGATTCTGGAGCGCAGAAACGATGTGTTGCGTATTCCCACGCAGGCCATACGACAAAATAATGCCGTATGGGTGGTGGATGCGCACAACAAACTGATCGAACGCCAACTGGAAACTGGTTTGTCAAACTGGAGCTTCACGGAAATTCGCAGCGGTCTGAAAGAAGGTGATCAAATTCTGATTTCATTTGATCAGAACAATATCAAGGCCGGTGTTGCCGTGCAGCAAAAGTTGCAATAATCATGATTCGCCTGATAGACATTACCCGCACATTCCATATGGGAGATCAAGCGGTTTATGCCTTGAACAGCATCAATTTGCAGATTGCTGCAGGGGAATATGTTTCCATTATGGGGCCTTCCGGCTCCGGGAAATCCACGTTACTCAACCTGATCGGCTTGCTGGACAAACCCGATAGCGGCCTGTATGAACTGGACGGCAAGGCTATCAACGATTTATCGGAAACCGAGCAAGCACGCATTCGTCGAGAAAAAATTGGTTTTGTTTTTCAGTCATTTCACTTAATACCGCGTTTGACGGCGGCAGAAAATATCGAATTGCCATTGATCCTAAGCGGCATGCCATCTGTGCAGCGGCAGCAGCGTGTAGCTA
This sequence comes from Nitrosomonas sp., assembly GCA_017994575.1. GTDB lineage: Bacteria > Pseudomonadota > Gammaproteobacteria > Burkholderiales > Nitrosomonadaceae > Nitrosomonas. The sequence continues at coordinate 25,376 of JAGOKN010000009.1, read as the reverse complement.
ATGCCCTGCAAGCTTTTGAATTGTCAGCGCGTGCGCATCACCGCCCTGCTGAACTTTCCGGTGGGCAGCGCCAGCGGGTTGCGATTGCGCGCGCCACCATCATGCAACCCAGCGTTATCTTGGCGGATGAACCTACCGGCAATTTGGATCATCAGATTGGCGCTGAGGTGATGTTACTGCTGGAAAATCTGCATCACAGCGGAACTACGCTGATCGTCGTCACGCATGACCGTGAATTGGGAGCTCGAGCGCATCGTCAAATTGGCATGCGCGATGGGAAAATACTGACGGATCAACATGACGCTGATTGATACCCTGCAAACTTCACTGAAAACCGTGGTGAGTTATCGTATCCGTTCATTACTGATCATTTTAGCCATGGCATTGGGGGTTGCCGCAGTCATTGTATTGACAGCGTTGGGTGATGGCGCCAGGCGTTATGTCATCAAACAATTTTCATCCATCGGTACCAATTTATTGGTCGTTCTACCCGGACGGGCAGAAACCTCAGGAGCATTCTTAGGTTCGGTATTGGGCCAGACGCCCCGCGATTTGACTCTCAAAGATGCTCAACTGCTGGGACGATTACCGCAAGTCAGACGGTATGCGCCGCTCAATGTGGGTGCTGCAGAGTTATCTGCCGCTAACCGCCTGCGTGAAGTGACTGTTTTGGGGAGTACCACAAACTTGATACCGATTCGGCATATGAAGCTTGCACAAGGAAGTTTTCTGACACAAGGCTCCGAACGTGGCGCTCAGATTGTTTTAGGGGCCAAAATTGCCCAAGAATTCTTTCCTCGCAGCCAGGTAGTCGGACAACGCGTTCGACTGGGCGATAGTCGCTTTCTGGTATCCGGTGTGCTGGCATCGCAGGGTGAATCGATGGGCTTCAACACCGATGAAATTGTGATTATCCCCATCGATTATGCGCAGACGATGTTTAATACCACATCCCTATTCCGCATTTTGGTGGAAGCAAACAGTCCTGGTGAGATTGAATCCGCCAAAAATGCCATTCTTGAGACATTGCGTCAAAGTCATGATGGCGAAGAAGATAGTACCGTGATTACGCAAGATGCCATTCTATCAACCTTCGATCGCATTCTAAACGCGTTAACTTTGGCAGTCGCCGGAATTGCAGCTATTAGTCTGATTGTTGCAGGTATTTTAGTCATGAATGTCATGCTGGTTGCAGTCAATCAGCGCACTTCGGAAATTGGCTTGCTGAAAGCCATTGGAGCAACGTCGACGGATATCCGGCGTTTGTTTTTTGCTGAAGCGGTCTGGTTGTCGCTGGTCGGTGCTCTATTGGGATTTGTATTGGGGCAATTTGGCAGTTTGCTGTTACGTCTGGCTTATCCGCAACTGCCTGCCTGGGCGCCAGCTTGGGCCTCGATTGCCGGGATCGTCGTCGCGCTGGTTACAGGTGTTCTGGCCAGTATGTTGCCTGCCAGCAAGGCTGCCCGATTGGATGCCGTGCAGGCCCTGGGCAAGAAATGAACGCCTTCGATACCTTTCACTTTGCCTTTCGCTCATTGACAGCGCATCGTCTGCGCACTATTTTATCGGCATCAGGTATTGCCATCGGTATTGCAGCGGTCATTTTACTGACGTCGATTGGAGATGGCGTACAACGCTTCGTGTTGTCGGAGTTTACGCAATTCGGCACTAATATCGTCAATATCACCCCCGGAAAAATCAACACGCATGGCGGTTCGTTGGGTGCAATCGGCAGCGCGCGACTGCTGACCATCGAAGATGCCATGGTGCTAAAGCAAAGCCGCTATGCGCAGTATACCAATGCAAATGTGGTTGGAAATGCTGAAATACGCGCACAAGGCCGTAGTCGAAGAGTCACTGCATACGGTCAGGGCCCTGATTTTGCTAGGGCTTTTAACATGCAGGTCGAGATAGGACAATTCTTGCCGGATGACGACCCTAGAAATCCAAGAGCCTATGTAGTATTGGGTGCGAAAGTGCGTACGGAATTGTTTGGTGACTCGAATCCACTGGGTGCACTATTGCAAGTGGGCGGTTCGCGCTTTCGAATCATTGGCGTGATGGCTTCCAAAGGCCAAGTGCTAGGTTTTGATCTGGATGACACGGTCTTTATGCCGACGACCCGAGCTTTGGAAGTATTCAATCGACAAGGAGTGATGGAAATTAATTTCTCTTACCTGCCGGATGCGCCCGTACAGGCCGTAGTGGAAGACATCCAGCGCATTCTGGTTGCGCGGCATGGACGTGAAGATTTTACCATTACACCGCAAAAACAGATGCTCAACACGCTATCTACTGTACTCAATGTATTGAAATTCGCGGTTGCGGCGCTGGGAGGAATTTCATTGCTGGTGGGTGCCGTGGGGATGGTTACACTGATGCATATTGCGGTGTCAGAACGAATACCGGAAATAGGTTTGCTTGCGGCGTTAGGCGCCACGCGCGCACGTATTCGTATTCTGTTTTTACTGGAATCCATTGCACTTTCCACCGTTGGTGGATTAGCAGGATTGATCATTGGAACCAGTATCGCATGGCTGCTAAAACTCCTCGTCAGTAGCTTGCCTGTTAATATTCCCTGGGATTATGTGCTGGGAGCATTGTGCTTATCGGTTTTGATAGGTTTGGCTGCTGGTGTGGTACCGGCAATACGCGCGGCAAAACTAAATCCAGTAGATGCTTTGCGCACAGAGTGAAGCGCCTTGATTGTAAAGTATCTGAGAAAAGCCCATTTAATGATGATTAAATGGGCTATCCATTCAAAGGAATGAGGGTGTATTGTTATCTAGTACAACCCTCACCCTATGCTTGATCAGTTTAATTACTGATGCTTTTTATCGTTATCGTCATCACTTTCATCGCCGTTATCATCATCGCTAGAATCGTCATCATGCGAAAATTTTGTATTGGTCCCATAAAACTTTACTTCCCAATTGGATGAATTTCCTCGCTGCTCCATGTGTACGGTCACGACATCTTGACCAACTTTGACGCAGGGAATAACCAGCAAGCCTTCATTCAGATCAACGGTCGAAATACATTCAGCGACAGGAATAGCCACCTGTGAATTCAAGCAATTGGAAACATCAACAATAGCGGCATCAATGACTGGAGCGCCATTTTCATCAAGCGATGATTTGGTGACAATGGCATTGTTGCCTTTAATAACGACATCGGTTGCATTGACAACCGGATTGCCTTGAATATCCAGCAAGGGATTTGCCAAGCATTGATTCACTAACCCATTCGAAACGTTTTTCACGACAATAGTGTTTTGAGCGATAAATATTAAATCTTCTACAACGACTATTTTCTCGGCAAACGCTGATGACATGCTTACAGTAAATAATGAGGCTGCACATACCGTCGAGAATATATTTTTTTTCATAAAGTGCTCCGAAAAGAGATGAAAAACCAAATAATTGCGAAACTTTTTTCTATTAATCGTTAAGCCGATGCAGTGTGAAAGCCTAATTCTTATCAATAGATCAGGAACATGTCGTCAATAATATTGCAAACTTTAGGAATTTTCTTGTTTTTGTTTTATGAAAACACGCTTTGCTGGATTCAATGTCAGTATTATTGAATCCAGCTGCTCATATTAAGGATTGTATTTGTTCAATTTATCGAATATTAACTCATCTGTTTTAAATCCTAGCGCTTTAGATAATTTAATAAATTGTTCTATCAATTCATTGCTAACCGTCGGTGTTCTTGCCAGAAGCCAAAGAAATGATTTGTCATAGCAGGTTATAAAAGCATAATGATAATTTTCTTTATCCAGCTCAAACACGATATACGGTCCATAAAATGGACCGAAAAAAGAAACCTTCACGTAACGAGTATTCTGCAGTCACACTATCCAGATCACGTTCAAATGAATGATCAAGTCTGGCAATTTCATGCCATTTACCCAAGTACTTGTCTAATTCGAAATCTCTGACGGGTTTAATATCCTGAGGTATCTTCAGGCATCCGCTCAAAAAAAGATAATTGGAATGATCAACAATCTATACATTAATTGAGATTTATCAGTAATCATGACGGATTCCATTTAGGGTAGTCGGTATACCCTTTTGATCCTTGAGTATAAAAGGTTGCTGGCTTTGGTGAGTTTAGAGGCGCATTGGCTTGAATGCGTATCGGCAAATCGGGGTTTGCCAGAAAGCTTACACCAAAAGCAACGGCATCGATCTTATTCTCTGCAATGGCTTGATTGGCTTCATCCGGTGCATAACGCGTATTACCGATGAGAATACCTTGATAATGCTGGCGAATGGGTGTGAGAATATCTCCATTTTGCTGCTGCAAAAGATCACTGCGTATGACATGCAAATAAGCAAGATTTAATTCATTAAGCCGATTTGCAAGCCATATGGACAAGCCAATCGGATCGCTATCGATCATGCTGTTGTAGCTGTTAAGCGGGGAAATACGTAAACCAACGCGTTCACTACCCCAGACTGAGCCAACTGCTTCGAGCACTTCAAGCATCAATCGAGCTCGATTTTCAAAAGAACCTCCATAAGAACCAGAACGTTTGTTGGCACCATCGCGCAAAAATTCATCCAGCAAATAACCATTTGCACCATGAATTTCAATTCCATCAAAACCTGCGACCTGGGCATTTTCAGCAGCTTTTTTAAAGCCGGCAACAATGCCAGGTAATTCATCATCTCGCAGCTCTCTGGGAATGACATAGGGTTTTTTACCTTCAGGGGTGCGTACGTCATTATTGGTAATGGCAATGGGACTGGGCGCAACCGGTTGAGCGCCTCCGTTGAGCAGTGGGTGGCAAGCTCGTCCGCCATGCCAAATTTGGAGAAAAATCCTGCCACCGGAAGCATGCACCGCATCAGTAATCTGTTTCCAGCCCGCAATTTGATCAGCGGAATAGATGCCTGGTTCCAACCAAAAAGCCGAATGACCTTCGATTGCCATCGTGGCTTCGGCAATAATCAATCCTGCACTGGCCCGCTGTACATAGTATTCGGTCATTAAAGCGGTCGGGGTATGCTCAGCACTGGCTCTGCAACGAGTTAGCGGAGCCAATAAAACCCGGTTGGGGAGAGTCAATGCACCCAATTGTAAGGGTGTAAACAATGATGTCATGGATTGAAGCCTCTTAGAATTGAATAATACGATTCTAGCGTAGATCATAATGCGTCAGTGCAAAAGACTATGTTAAAAGGCATTAACAAGTCCTGATTTTAAGTTTGCTAGTAGTTAACGTAGTGGCAGTTCTCTCTGTAGCCAAGCTTCGCTTTTATTTGCAGACTGAACAGAGGCAAGTGTGCTGACTTTTACACCGAGCAATCTAAGTTTTCTATTCAGTGCTACCCGTCGCAAGCATTCTCCTGCGGCGCGGCGTATCAGTGCTGAATCTGCAGTGTGTGCCGGTAACGTGTAATTTCGTGTTACTGTATGAAAATCCTCGAAACGTAATTTGATGCTGATGGTGCGCCCTACATAACCTTTACTATTTAAATCTTCTGCAACTTGCACGCACAGCGTTGTGAATGCTTCTGATAAAGCAGAACGATCTTGACGTGGATGAAGATCTTGTTCAAAAGTAGTTTCGCGACTGATGGATTTTGGCTCTGCATGAGTGATTACCGGTCGGTGATCGATTCCATGCGATGCCTCATTTAGCCAAGCTGCATAACTACGTCCGAAGTGAATTTGCAGAAAACCTGGTTCCGCTTGTGCTAATTCAGCAATGGTTGTAATCCCTAATGATGTCAGTTTTTGAGTTGCTTTAGGGCCGATACCGTTGATCTTACTGACAGATAACGGCCATATCCGACTCGGAATATCCGCTATGCCAAGAATAATCAGTCCATCGGGTTTCTCCAAATCGGAGCAGATTTTCGATAATAATTTATTGGGAGTAATGCCAATGGAACACGAAAGTCCGGTGGCATCTTTTACTACCTGTTTGATGCGCTTTGCCAGCGTCAAGGTGTCACCGGGTAAATTGCTCAAATCGATATAAATTTCATCAATACCAGAATCTTCGATCTGAGTGGTAACGCTGGCAACAGCCGCCTTGAATAAGCGCGAATAGTGGCGATAGGCTTCAAAATCGACCGGAAGTAGAATGGCATCAGGCGCTAACTGCGCAGCTTTCATGACACTCATTGCGGAAAAAACACCGGCTGCACGCGCTTCATAAGTAGCGGTAGTGATTACGCCGCGACCTACATATTCACGTAACTTGAAGAAATGTTTGTTGCCACCCTCTTGCATTGTTGGCTTGTGTTCAGCTCGTCCGCCAATGACAACCGGCAAACCACGTAATTCTGGATAGCGAAGAAGCTCAACGGACGCATAGAAAGCATCCATATCCAAATGGGCGATGCGGCGTGATTGAGCACTCATTATTTGTCTGATTCCCATTTCTGGTGAAATTTCATCGCATAGCTCAAAAATTACACATTATTTAATCATCAGAATAATTTTCTAAAATCATTGATATATACATATATATCAATATGTTAAAAAGTTATTTGAATAATTTGTATTGTTTTTATTCAATTCAATTGTGAGTATTTTGTGAAAAAAGTGTGAACTTTTTGTGAAGTTATATATCTTATAGTTTCAATACATCATAAACAACAACGATTCATTTTCATAAAAAGGAGATTCTTATGAGTACAAGTCAAATTTTTATTATTTCAGCGATGGTGCTTTGTGGCACTTTCTTGGGGATAATGTCAATTTTTGATTTACCACAATCCGTTGCGGGGTGGGTGATTTCAGATATTATTCTTGCTGCATATTTGGGCTATCTTTTCATTACCTTCATACGTGGTAAGTCCAAAACTAAAGTGGAGTACTCTTCAAAACGGGTAACTGTGTAAGTTAAATTATCGACCCAAAACCAGAATGGCTCACTACTTGATAAGGTAGTGAGCTTTTTTTAAGGGGCTTTCCTAGTTGGCGCGGAATATATGTCACGCTCTAAATAATCAGATCATAGACGTTTAAAGCGTTCAGTAGGCTGATCGAGCCAATGAATTAAGCCTTGAGTGTTCAATTTAATGTCAGAACGCAGTAAATTAATGATATCAATTTGAGGTAATTGACAACCATGCTGGGATATTTTCTGCAGTAATAATGCTTGCAAAGCTGTTGAGATAATGGCTTGTCTTTCTTCCCCGCTGGCTTTTGCCTGTTGAGCAATTTCCACATGTGCATCAATCAAATTGTGCATATTTTTAGCGTGATGAATCAAATTACCAATACGGCTATAGTGCGTAAGATAGGCATAGCGTGGTTGATATTGCATGATACGATCAATCGAAGCATGTGCAGCATCAGGATCGAATTGCACGGGAGTCGTCGTAGGAAAAACAAACTCCAAGCCATTCACATCCAATTCTCGATAAGAGACACCGAAGGTATCGCCTGTGAAAAAGGATTGGCTTTGTTCATCATAAATACAATTATGATGACGAGCATGACCTGGTGTATCGAGAAACAATAATGAACGGCCATTCAAGTCAATACGGCTTTCATCAGGTGCCTCAATGATCCGATCGGCATCAATGGAATAAATCTCGCCATATACGCGCTTAAATTCCATTTCCCCGTAAACACTCATTGCTCCGGCAATCAATCGCGCCGGATTGATCATATGACTTGCGCCACGTGGATGCACGACCAGCTTTGCATTTGGAAAATGCCGCATGCATTCGCTTGCTCCACCGGCATGATCAAGATGGATATGAGTTAATATAATGTAAGCAACATTTTCAGTTTTGATATGTTTTTGCTGAAGTGACTCTACGACACCAGGAATGGAAAAAGATGTGCCGGTGTCAATCAACGCAGCCATACCCTTTTCAACGAGCAGGTGGATGGCTGCCCGATTGGGGCGATGAAACTGCGCATCAATCGCACTGATGCCATGCTCAAAATCTGTAACAAGTGATGATGTCATATATTTCCGAGATTATTCATATACCTTGAACTAAGGTAGTAACAAGCTAAATTACTTAGAGAGATTCTTTAATTGCTCCAGAATGGCCGGATTTTCCAAAGTAGAAATATCCTGAGTGATTTCTTCACCCTTGGCTAGAGTGCGTAGCAAGCGGCGCATTATTTTACCTGATCGCGTCTTCGGCAAATTTTCACCAAAACGAATTTCGTCAGGTTTGGCAATCGGACCAATTTCTTTAGCTACCCAATCACGCAGATCGTTAGTCAGGCGTAAAATTTCTTCACCTTGCGGATATTGGCCTTTTAGGACAACAAATGCTATCACCGCTTCACCTTTGACTTCATGAGGTTTGCCTACGACAGCTGCCTCTGCAACGAGTGGATTAGCTACCAGAGCAGATTCAATTTCCATTGTTCCCAAACGATGTCCTGATACATTCAGCACATCATCAATGCGACCCATAATCCAGAAGTAGCCTTCATTGTCTCGATAAGCTGAATCACCTGCCAAGTAATAGTGACCATTGCCAATATCTTCGGGAAAATAAGTCTTCTTAAAGCGTTCTGGATCACCCCAAAGTGTTCGTATTTGTGACGGAAAAGGTTTCTTGATGACTAAAAATCCACCTTTACCATTTTCAACATCATGACCGGCTTCATCTACTATGGCGGCTGAAATTCCAGGCAATGGGAAAGTGCATGAGCCTGGTTTGAGTGGGACAGCCCCTGGCATGGGAGCGATCATATGACAACCGGTTTCGGTTTGCCACCAGGTATCGACAATCGGACAGTGCGATTGTCCAACTTTTTCATAAAACCATATCCAGGCTTCTGGATTAATGGGTTCCCCCACGGAACCTAATAATCTGAGTGAAGAAAGATTGTATTGCTCGGGCAAATCGGCTCCCAGCTTGATCAATGAACGAATTGCGGTAGGTGCGGTATAGAATGTGGTTACTTGATGCTTCTGAATGATTTCCCAAAAACGGCCTGGATTCGGATAAGTGGGAATTCCTTCAAATATGATCTGAGTAGCACCTATCGCCAGAGGGCCATAAGCGACATAACTGTGGCCGGTAATCCAACCAACATCGGCCGTACACCAAAATACATCCGCTGGTTTGTAATCAAAAACCCACTGCATACTTACTTTAGTGCCTAGCAAATAGCCGGCACTGGAATGTTGCACTCCCTTTGGCTTTCCCGTGGAACCGGAAGTGTATAAGGTAAACAGCGGATGTTCAGCATTGACCCATTCAGGCTCGCACTGTGTGCTAGCGTTTTGAGTGATTTCATGCCACCAGACATCGCGCATCGGATCAAAAGGTACCGCTGCTCCTGTACGTTGATAAACAATGATTGATTTAACCGAAGAGATATTACCCATAAGAATGGCTTCATCGACCATCGCTTTAAGCGGATTATGTTTGCCTCCACGGACTTGTTCGTCCGCTGTAATGATTGCAACCGCACTAGCATCCGCTATACGTTCGTGTAAGCTCTTGGCTGAAAATCCGCCAAATACGACTGAATGAATGGCACCGATGCGCGCGCAGGCTTGCATAGCCACCACTGCTTCAATGCACATTGGCATATAAATAATGACTCGATCACCCTTTTTAATATTTTGTGATTTCAGCGCATTGGCAAACTGACAAACACGCCTATGAAGATCACGATAGGTTGATCGAATAACTTCACCTTCATCAGATTCAAAAATAATGGCTACTTTATCGCCTTGTGTTGCCAAGTGGCGATCAAGACAATTGTAAGAAACATTTAACTCACCATCGCTGAACCAGCGATAGAATGGCGGAGTCTTATCATTCAGAATTTCAGAGAATGGCTTATGCCAAACAATCAGTTTGTTAGCCTGATTCGCCCAGAAACCTTGATGATCCAACTCAGCTTCTGCGCATAATGCTTGATATGCTTGCATGCCAGAAATATTTGCTTGTTGAATGAATTCTTGACTAGGCTGAAAAATACGCGTTTCGTTTAAAATTGATTCAATGGTTGACATGAAGTTTCTCCAGCATTTCGTTTGTTCAGTTTGCTGGCCAGGATTGTATCATTGGCAGAATGCGTAATTTATACTTCTTGTTTCTGATCGTATTTTTTTGTGATCCGGTAATCACAAAAAATGCAGAATAATGCATGAAAAAACGTTAATAATCGCTAAAACATTACTACTGACGAAGTTTGTGTTTCATATTTTGTAAACTTTTGGTAAAATGCGCAAATAGATTTGATGGGCTTTTTCAGCCCATTTTTTATTTGTGGCGGAGCTATGGCATTAGAAGAATTGTTAGAATCAACTCTGGAAGGAATGGGTTATGAGTTGGTTGACGTCGAACAATTAGCGCACAGCAAATTACTAAGAGTATTTGTGGATAAGGAAGGCGGTATCACAATTGATGATTGCGTCACCATCAGCAATCACTTAAGTCGATTACTTATAGTTGAAAATATTGACTATGGCCGACTGGAAGTTTCTTCACCAGGCTTGGACAGGCCCCTGAGAAAAGAAGCCGACTTTCTCCGTTTTATAGGAGAAACGATCAAATTGAAACTGCGGGTTCCTGTTCAGGGACAAAGAAATTTTGTAGGCATTTTGCGGGAAGTGAATGATGGCATAATTAAGCTTGAAGTCGAAGGGAAATTGTTAGATCTCGAATTGAGTAATCTTGGAAAAGCCCGTTTGGTTCCAAAATTGTAGTTATATAAAAATTTGGCTGGAGGACTATGAGCCGCGAAATTTTACTATTGGTTGATGCATTAGCGCGTGAGAAAGCTGTTGAAAAAGAAATAGTTTTTACAGCTCTTGAGCTTGCACTGGTATCTGCCACAAAAAAACGGTTTCAAGTAGATATTGAAGTACGCGTTTCTATTGATAGAGTGACCGGAGATTATCAATCCTTTCGTCGCTGGTTAGTGGTGGAAGATGATGTGGTAGAAGATACTGATCGCCAAATCGCATTAAGTGAGGCTCGAGAAACCAATGAGAATATCAGTCTGGGCGATTTCTGTGAAAAACCATTGGAAACGATCGAGTTTGGACGAATTGGAGCGCAAGCGGCAAAACAAGTAATATTTCAAAAAATACGTGATGCAGAGCGTGAGCAGACATTAAGTGATTTTCTTGAAAGAGGAGATTATTTGGTGAATGGCACAATTAAAAGAATGGAACGCGGCAATGCCATCATCGAATCGGGAAAAATTGAAGCCGAGCTATCTCGTGATCAGATGATACCAAAAGAAAACTTGCGTGTCGGTGATCGGGTTCGCGCCTATTTATATAAAGTCGATCGCGCTTCCAGAGGTCCACAATTAAAGCTTTCGCGTATTTCTCCAGAATTTCTGATGAAATTATTTGAGTTAGAAGTACCGGAAATCGAAGAGGGTTTGCTAGAAATTAAAGTAGCCGCAAGAGACCCAGGGTCGCGGGCTAAAATTGCAGTTAAATCAAACGATCAAAGAATTGATCCCATTGGCACGTGCGTAGGTATGCGTGGATCTAGAGTGCAAGCCGTCATCAGTGAATTAGCCGGAGAACGTGTTGATATTGTTTTGTGGTCAGATGATCCAGCAACCTTCATTATCAATGCGCTGGCACCTGCAGAAATTAGCAGCATCATGGTTGATGAAGAAAAGCACAGTATGGACATCGTCGTCGATGATGATAATCTAGCACAGGCAATAGGACGCGGCGGACAAAACGTGCGACTCGCTTCTGAGCTGACTGGCTGGGAACTGAATATCATGACGGTGGAGGAATCCAAAGTCAAACACGAAGAAGAATCATCGGTCATCTGTCAGCTCTTCATTAAAAAACTGGATGTTGACGAAGAAATAGCAGAAATATTGGTGCAGGAAGGATTTGTGACGCTGGAAGAAGTGGCTTATGTGCCACTCAATGAAATGTTGGAGATTGAATCATTAGACGCTGAAACTGTCAATGAAATACGCAATCGTGCGCGTAACGTATTATTAACTGACGCCATTGCGAACGAAGAAAAAGTTGAACATGTTGCTGAAGATTTACTGTCATTAGAAGGAATGGATATTAATATAGTGCGAGAACTGGCAGCACAAGGTATTAATACACAAGCTGACTTGGCTGACTTGGCTGCCGATGATTTGGTAGAAATGACAGGTATAGATATTGAACGTGCAAATCAATTAATCATCAAAGCGCGTGAACCTTGGTTTACTTGATTTAAATTTCATTTAAATAATAAAATTATATCAAGAACCTACTTGTAATTTTGATTGCTGAAGGGTTATAAATGGCTCAAATGAGTGTAGAACAATTTGCTAATGAACTGGGTTTGTTACCAGTAGTTTTGCTGGAGCAACTTAAAGCTGCTGGCGTAAAAAAAATGCTGGCGGAAGACAGTTTAACAGAGCAAGATAAAGCACAATTACTTGATTATCTTAGAAGAACTCATGGAGCTACCGATACCAAAAGCAAAGTAACCCTGACTCGCCGTCAAACTTCTGAAATTCGCAAATCAGATAGTACTGGTCGGCCGCGCACCATTCAGGTTGAGGTCAGAAAAAGACGCACGTTAACAAAATCGGTTTCTGGAGATTCGGAACCAGCGCCACCAATAACAGTCGCTCCGCCAGAAATCGCCAATCGCCCGTCAGTCAAAGAACCAATCATTGATGCCGAACAGCTTGAATTACGCAGAGAAGAAGCTAGGAAACAAGCTGAGCTGATTGCGCGTCAGGCTGAAGAAGTTAGACAAAAGAGAGAACGCAAAAAAACCGAAACCACTGAAATCGTCAAGAAAAACGATGAAGAACAGGAACTAATCCCTGACGAGGCAACATTATCGACTAAACCAGTCTCAGCAATCTCTACCGAGAGCAATAAAGAAACTCAAGGAGAACTCACCAAAATATCTGAGCCTGAACAACCGATAGAATCTCAATCTGCAAGCAATTCGACTGAAGGTACCTTGCATAAGCCTGCAGTAAAACCAGACGATAAAGCCGACAAGAAAAAGAAACCGGCCAAACAACAAGTAGTTTGGAAAGATGAAAGCACTAAAAAACGTAGTGTTAAAACCCGTGGTGATCTTGCTAACAGTACCCAAGGATGGCGAACACGCAGAGATAAACACAGCAAACCGGTGCATATCGAAGATCAAAATGCCCATGCTTTTTCCGCGCCAACTGAACCGATAGTTCGCGAAATCATGGTGCCGGAAACAATTTCTGTCAGTGCATTAGCGCAAAAAATGTCGGTCAAAGCGGCTGACGTCATCAAAGTATTGATGAAAATGGGCAGCATGGTAACCATTAATCAGATGCTAGACCAAGATACAGCCATGATTGTTGTCGAAGAAATGGGGCATATTGCAAAATATGCTGAAATGGATAATCCGGAAACTTTCTTAGCTGATAGCGAAACCTCAGCCACCGAAGCAGAATTGTTGCCACGGGCGCCTGTGGTGACTGTCATGGGGCACGTTGATCACGGTAAAACTTCTCTGTTGGATTATATTCGCCGTACGCGTGTCGCGGGTGGCGAGGCCGGTGGAATTACTCAGCATATTGGTGCTTATCATGTCGAAACCGATCACGGTATGATCACTTTCCTAGATACTCCGGGGCACGAAGCATTTACTGCGATGCGTGCACGCGGCACAAAAATCACCGACATCGTTATTTTGGTAGTTGCCGCGGATGATGGTGTTATGCCGCAAACCATCGAAGCCATTCATCATGCCAAAGCAGCAAAAATTCCGATTATCGTCGCAGTCAATAAAATCGATAAACCGGAAGCCAATGTTGAACGTATCCGCCATGAACTGGTTGCGCATGATGTTGTACCAGAAGATTGGGGTGGCGACACGATGTTCGCTGAAGTATCGGCAAAAACCGGTCAAGGTGTTGACTCTCTCTTGGAAAGCATACTTCTGCAAGCTGAAGTTCTGGAACTAAAGGCTCCCACAACAACGGCTGCAAAAGGAGTAGTGATCGAATCACGTTTGGATAAAGGTCGCGGTCCGGTGGCAACTATTTTGGTGCAATCAGGAACCTTAAAACGCGGCGACGTTTTACTGGCCGGAGCTGTTTATGGCAAAGTTCGGGCTATGAATGATGAAAATGGTAAAGCCATTAAACAGGCGGGAACTTCTATTCCAGTCGAAATTCAAGGCCTGTCAGAAGTTCCTGAAGCCGGTGAAATTGTTTTTGCATTGGATGATGAACGCAAAGCGAGAGAAATCGCCCTATTTCGCCAAGGTAAGTATCGTGATGTGAAATTTGCTAAACAGCAAGCGGCAAAACTCGAGAATGTTTTTGATCAACAAGCAGATGTAAAAGTGCTTGCCCTGATCATCAAGGCTGATGTTCAAGGCTCCTGTGAAGCTTTGGCCTATGCGCTGCAAAAATTATCTACCGATGAGGTGAAAGTAAATATCATTCATAGTGGAGTGGGTGCCATCATTGAATCAGATATCAATTTGTCACTCGCCTCCAAAGCGGTTGTCATCGGCTTTAATGTGCGAGCCGACGCCAGTGCGCGTAAACTCATCGCTTCTAGCGGTGTCGATGTTCGCTACTACAACATCATTTATGAAGCCGTCGATGAGATTAAAGCTGCCCTTTCAGGCATGATGTCGCCAGATCGCAAAGAGAGCATGATGGGTCTGGTCGATGTACGCGAGATTTATCGCATTCCTAAGGTTGGCGTAGTTGCTGGTTGCTATGTCTTGGATGGCATTATAAAAAGAAATTCACTGATCAGAGTACTGCGCGATGGTCTGGTCATACACAGTTGTGAATTGGATTCACTGAAACGCTTTAAAGATGACGTCAAAGAAGTGCGAGAAGGATTCGAATGCGGATTATCCTTAAAAAACTTCAATGATATTCAGGTTGGGGATCAATTAGAAGCTTATGAAATCGTCGAAACAGCTCGCTTCCTATAACAGTTGCGCTAATCAACTAACATTCATATGCCAAAAGACTATTCCCGCACACTTCGTGTTGCTGACCAGATACAGCGTGAATTGGCTGATCTGATCCAGCACGAAATCAAAGATCCTCGTGTAGGGCAAATCACCATTACTGCCGTTGAAGTCACGCGCGACTATAGTCATGCCAAAGTGTTCTACACTACATTAAGCAGCAAAGAGGATAATTTTCTGGTGGAAAAAGGTCTTGAGCATGCTAAAGGTTTTTTACGCTCAAATTTGTCGCATCGAATGAAACTTCGAATTATTCCGCAATTGCATTTTGTCTATGATGAATCGGTTGAGCGAGGCGTTCGATTATCAAAGCTGATTGATGAAGCCATCGCACAGGACCAAACGTCTCACCATGCAGATCCAGACATAGATCCAGAGAGCAAATAAATACAAGCATGCTTGTTGCACGCAGCAATGCCACTTAAACATTCTCCCAAAACTGTCAAGCGCACGATTAGTGGCGTTCTATTGCTGGATAAGCCCTTCGGTATCTCATCCAACAAAGCCTTGCAAATAGCAAAACGAATATTTTCGGCAGCCAAATGCGGCCATACCGGCACACTGGACCCTATGGCTACTGGATTGCTGCCGCTCTGCTTCGGGGAGGCTACTAAATTCTCATCGCTATTATTAGGTGCGAACAAGACTTATGAGGCCACCTTAAGGCTCGGTTTTCTAAGTACCACCGGTGATGCTGAAGGTGAAATCAGTCAGGTATTAACAAAAACTGACCATCCGACCTTATCAGAATGCGAACAGATACTGAGTCGCTTTATTGGTAAGATCATGCAAACTCCTCCAATGTACAGTGCACTGAAACATCAGGGAAAACCGCTCTATGTTTATGCTCGACATGGTGAAGCCATTGAACGTCCGGCACGGGAAATATCTATCTATGCCATACATATCAAAGCATTAACTGCAACTGAGCTCCAATTGGTCATCCAATGCGGGACTGGCACCTACATCCGAACGCTGGCTGAAGATATTGGCAAAGCACTGGGATATGGAGGTGCTTATTTAACGCAATTGCGGCGTACCGTCATCGATCGTTTTGATCTGCCCCAAGCGTGCACATTATCGGCACTGGAAGTCATGGATACCGATATACGCGATGATTGCTTGCTCCCGATTGACAGCTTGTTACAAGCATTTACGGCAATTACTCTGGATGAATTGGCCGCTACGCATATGCTGCAAGGGCGAATCATCTTGAATCCAAAAAGTTCTTGCGATTTATCGGAAGGTCAGGCCGTGCGACTATATGATCATCAACAGCAATTCATTGGACTCGGTGAAATCATTGCTGAGCAAAAGATTGCTGCCAAACGCCTGTTAGCCGATGTGCAATGATTAGTGAGATAAACTATTTTGCGCGAAACATGAAGTAAACTGCGCCCACCATACACAGCGCTGCCCACAGATAATCCAGTTTCAATGGTTCTTTCAGATAAAATAATGCAAAAGGCACGAAAATACTGAGGGTAATCACTTCCTGAAGTATTTTAAGTTGCGCTACAGAAAGCACGGTGAAGCCAATCCGGTTAGCGGGAACCTGCAGCATATACTCGAAAAATGCGATACCCCAACTGATCAGTGCGGCAATAATCCACGGTTTGTGGTTCAGCTCCTTCAAATGCGCATACCAGGCAAAAGTCATGAAGACGTTACTCATGATCAGCAAAAGAACAGCATAGCCAACTTCGCGCATGTTATTTACCAAAACCTCCTATAAACTGCATTACTAACCCTATCGCTAAAAAACCAAAACCCCATAATTCGGTAAAAGCTTGATTAGAAATTATATCTCTCAATCTTTCTGAGAGATCAGACTCCCAAGTGTCTAGGACATCTTTAATATTACTTCTTGTTTTGAAGGCAGAAACTACAATAAGAATTGCTCCAATGATTTCAAAGATTATCCCAGTTTGATTAATGCACCAAAAGATATCCATCATTTAATCCCTGAAACAATTGAGGCGAATAAAAACAAAGAATTACTCAATATTTCCCTCAAATTCCCAGTTCTCCCCATATCAAATCAATCTTTTTCTTGGTCTCGGCATCCATCACAATGGGAGTACCCCACTCCCGGTTGGTTTCTCCGGGAAATTTATTGGTCGCATCCAGTCCCATTTTTCCACCCAATCCAGAGATCGGACTGGCAAAATCCAGATAATCTATCGGTGTATTCTCAATAATCAGCGTATCCCTTGCGGGATCAACCCGCGTGGTAATCGCCCAGATGACTTCTTTCCAGTCACGAACGTTAATATCGTCATCAGTGACGATGATAAATTTGGTGTACATGAACTGGCGCAGAAAACTCCAGATACCAAACATCACACGTTTGCTATGGCCGGCATATTGCTTTTTCATGCTGACCACCGCCATGCGGTAAGAACACCCTTCCGGTGGCAGGTAAAAATCGGTGATTTCCGGAAATTGCTTTTGCAACAGAGGCACGAATACTTCATTCAGTGCCACGCCGAGTATGGCCGGTTCATCCGGTGGTTTACCGGTATAAGTGGAATGGTAAATCGGATTGCGCCGCATGGTCATCCGTTCAATGGTAAATACCGGAAAAGTTTCTTGTTCATTGTAGTAACCGGTATGATCACCATAGGGGCCTTCCAAGGCGGTTTCATCGGGATAAATCGCGCCTTCCAGTACAATCTCGGCGCTGGCTGGCACTTGCAGTTCATTGCCAATACATTTCACCACTTCCGTTTTGGAGCCACGCAGCAATCCGGCAAACTGATACTCGCTCAGCGAATCGGGTACCGGCGTTACCGCTCCCAGAATGGTCGCTGGGTCTGCTCCCAACGCCACTGCCAATGGATAGGGTTTGCCCGGATTAATTAAACTGAACTCGCGAAAATCCAACGCCCCTCCCCGGTGTGCCAGCCAGCGCATAATGACTTTATTGCGAGCAATGACCTGCTGGCGATAAATGCCCAAGTTCTGCCGGGTTTTGTTGGGCCCTTTAGTGACCGTCAGCCCCCATGTGATCAGCGGCGCCACGTCCCCCGGCCAGCAAGTTTGAATCGGTATCCGGCTCAAGTCGACATCGTTACCTTCCCATACTATTTCCTGACACGGTGCACTGCTCAATTCTTTCGGCGTCATATTCAGCACTTGCTTCAGCACCGGCAATTTATCCCAGGCATCTCTCAAACCCTTAGGTGGATCGGGTTCTTTCAAATAAGCTAGTAATTTCCCGACTTCACGCAACGCCTCGACTGATTCCTGTCCCATGCCCAACGCTACCCGCTTGGGCGTTCCGAACAGATTGCCTAATACCGGCATGCTATGCCCCTTCGGATTCTCGAATAATACTGCCGGGCCTTGTGCTTTCAGGATACGATCACAGATTTCCGTCATTTCCAGCGCAGGATCAATTTCTGTTTGAATGCGCTTGAGTTCACCCATGGTTTCCAGTTGCGTGATGAAATCCCGCAGATCTTTATATTTCATTGACTGAATCCTTATGCCTTAGCGCTTAAGTTTGATAAATGAGAAAATCGAGTGCAATCCCTACAAACACGACCATTCCTACCCAATTGTTATGTAGGAATGCTTTAAAACACAGTGCACGGTCTCGATTCCGAATCAAAGTATATTGATAAATAATCAGACCCACAGCAATCATCAATCCTGCATGATAAGCCATGCCCATCGCTTGCAACTGGCCGATTGCCAGCATAATGACAATAAACATGCCGTGGCACAGCATCACACCCATGACATCAAAACGCCCCATCGTAATCGCGGAGGTTTTGATGCCAATTTTCAGATCATCCGGCTTGTCGACAATGGCATAGGCCGTGTCATAAGCGATCACCCAAAACAAGTTAGCCAGCATCAAGATCCAGATAAGAGGAGGCAAACTATCTGTTTGCGCCGCAAAAGCCATCGGAATACCAAAACTGAACGCAATACCCAGATAGGCTTGCGGCATGGCAAAAAAACGCTTGGTAAATGGATATGTTCCAGCCAGAAACAGCGCAGGCACCGACAGAAGAATAGTCAATTGATTTAAAGGCAGGATCAGTAAGAAAGCGCATAGACTCAAGCCTGCCGCCAATAAAACAGCCTCTTTTGATCCTATTTTGCCGGCAGCCATTGGACGATTTTTAGTGCGTTCGACATGTGGATCAATTTTCCGGTCGGCAAAATCATTGATTACACACCCCGCTGAGCGCATCAGTACGGTGCCTAAAACGAAAATAACCAAAATATGCGCATCGGGCATACCCTTTGCAGCAAACCACAATCCCCATAACATGGGCCATAACAACAGCAGGATGCCAATCGGTTTATCCAATCGCATGAGCTGTGCATAAATTTTTAGTCGATCAACCATATTCATGAAGGCAAGTCGAGAATACTCGGTAAAAAAACTTCCGTTACTAAAATGGATTGTCCATGCAAGGTAAATAATGAGCGCCGTGCCCACAGATTGACCGGCTTAATTTGCATGCGTGTGCATGCGCGCTCATAAAGAAAATGACCGTGACTAACCTTTTTAAATTCCAATGGAGTGCGCTTGATTTTAGGATTGGTGAACAAAACCGTCCCTAGGGATCTATTTCCCAGGCCGCTTAACCCGCGCCACGCACCGCGCAGATTCTTGCGCGCGACAACAGAGTGTGCAAACACCACCGGCGTGCTGCCACAATACAGAAAAACCTCGCGCACCATCGCCAATTCACCATGACGCAATCCCATCACGCCCAGTTCATCCCCATACACCCGACTCAGCGACTGAAATATCGGCTTGACGCTAAACTGTGAACAGCGATCCTGTATCCGGCGTGTCAATGATCCCCGATCCTGTAGCCATCTGCGTTGAGGATACGAAACCGAAGTCAACGCCGCATACCATGCCAATGGATGAGTATTGATCATCTTGGCAAAACGGCTAAATGGAATTGTTGCATGATGTGAATGGTTATACTGAAATCAGGCAAGATCATTGTCAGAAGCATTGGAGCGGGATTATACCGCAGTCTCAAAGCGGGAATGGCAAAACCCCTAATAAAGAAGTTAATTCATATGGGCACATGACCATTTCCGCATCAAGACAAGCCGCTAACACTAAACATGCTTATATGGCCCAAGTTCATCACATCAAAATATCATCCTCAGGTTTAAGTGCAGCAGGTCGATCTGGGCTATTGATCAGCTCAAGCAAATTGATTTCAACATTTCTGGAAATTGCGGTCAGCGGCAGGTCATTGGGTTGCAAGCCAAAGGGATTCTCTATTTCATCGCCAATGGCATCCAGCTCAAAGAACGCATAGGAAATCAGCAGCACAACAATCGGTGTCAGCACGCCGGTGGTTTCAACCAATCCGAACGGCAGGAATAAACAGTAAGAGGCAACGATGCGGTGGATCAATACGGAATAGCTAAACGGGATTGGGGTGTTTTTGATGCGCTCACATCCCCCGAGAATGTTGGATAGTTCATTAAGCTGCGCATCCATCGATGGAAAATTAAGTTCATGCAGCCAGTGCCGGTCGCGCGCTCTGGCAAGATCATGACCCAATTGATGCAGAATTGCCAAAGGCCGGTGCCCGGATGCGAGCACGATGGTTAAATCTTCTGGTGGAAGAAATTGTTCAATGGCTTCAGTAAGATCTTCGTTGCGCAGATGGCAGCGCAAAGCATGTACATAAGCAATCAATCTTTTGACAAAAATTTCGCGAAATCGCTGAATCTCTTCGCTGTCATGCGATGCGTCAATCATAAAACAAGCCTGGCGTGTCAGATTGCGCGATGTATTGATCAACGAACCCCACAGCTTGCGTCCCTCCCAGAACTTATCGTATGACACATTATTACGAAACCCCAGGAAAATACCCAAGGCAACGCCAATCAGCAAAAAAGGCGTCGTGGTCAGTGTGTAGGCTTGAATATGGTAGTACAGCTCTATGTAGGTAACGATCATGGCGGCCACAGTCACCGTGAGAATGCGCGGCCAGGTTTCCATAAAACTGCTGCCTCTGAAATGAAACAGCAATCGCACCCATGACACTTTATTTTTAACGATCACGTTGGTAATTAATCCTTATTATTTGATATTTTATGGTTATTTACACTCGCAAATACTCGGTTTTCTGCCCCAGCCAGCGCTGAATATGCCGCTGAGCCAAATCCGGATGGTTATTGAGCATTTCATCGACGGCTGTTTGCGCTGCTGTCAGCAATTCGCCATCTTGTTCCAAATCGGCGAACCGCAGCATCGGCACCCCACTCTGGCGCGCACCAAGGAATTCACCGGGGCCGCGCAATTGTAGATCCTTCCGGGCGATTTCAAATCCGTCGGTATTCTCAAAAATGATTTTAAGGCGTTTGCGGGCAATATCCGACAGCGGTTGTTGAAACATTAAAATGCATATGCTGGCTTGCGCTCCACGCCCGACACGTCCGCGCAGCTGATGCAACTGCGACAACCCCATACGTTCGGCATTTTCAATGACCATCAGCGATGCATTCGGCACATCCACCCCCACTTCGATCACAGTGGTCGCCACCAATAACTGAATTTCTCCTTGCTTAAATGCCGCCATCACGGCTGTTTTTTCCTGTGTGGATAAGCGCCCATGTACCAAGCCGACACTTAAATCCGGAAATATCCGACTCAAATTGTCATGCGTTTCCATGGCCGTTTGCAACTGTAAGGTTTCCGACTCTTCAATCAATGGGCAAACCCAATACACTTGTTTATTTTGATGACAGGCATGTTTGATGCGCTCAATAATTTCATCCCGGCGATTGTCGGCAATCAGTTTGGTAACAATAGGCGCCCTGCCCGGAGGCAATTCATCGATGATGGATACATCCAGATCAGCGTAATAGCTCATCGAGAGCGTGCGCGGAATCGGTGTGGCGCTCATCATTAATTGATGCGGCACCGTATTGGATAACGCACCTTTCATGCGCAACGCCAAGCGTTGATGCACACCAAACCGGTGTTGCTCGTCTATGATAGCCAATCCCAATTGATGAAATACCACGTGTTCCTGAAACAAGGCGTGCGTACCAACAGCTAAATGTGCATGACCTGACGCAATGTCATCCAGCGTCGCTTGTTTCTGTTTCTTTTTCTGGCTACCGGAGAGCCAGGCCACACGTATCCCGAGCGGATCAAACCAACTGAATAATTTCTGATAATGTTGTTCAGCAAGAATCTCAGTGGGCGCCATGAGCGCTGCCTGATGACCGTTTTCAATCGCTTGCAGGGCAGCCAGCGCGGCCACGATCGTTTTGCCACTACCGACATCACCTTGTAGCAAGCGCTGCATCGGATACGGGGTGGCCAAATCGTGGCTGATTTCTGTGGACACTTTGATCTGCGCAGTAGTCAATGTAAAAGTAAGTTGTCGTAAAAATTTTTCAGTCAACAAATGCTTGCGCGCCAATATGGGTGCAGCATGACTGCGTCGCTGTCGATAATGTAGGCGCATGGATAATTGCTGCGCCAGTAATTCGTCAAATTTGATACGTCGCCATGCCGGATGTGAGCGTGTCTGTAAGGCTTCAAGCGACACATCAGGAGGAGGATTGTGCAAACACATCACGCTATCCCGGAAGCCAATCAATCGATATTGTTGAATCATTGCTTGTGGTAGCGTTTCCACCAGGTAGTGTGCGTTTTGTGTGCTTTGCAAAACCTGCCTGATCAGTTTTGCCAGAATATTTTGAGCCAACCCTGCGGTTGTCGGATAGATCGGTGTCATGGTATCGGCCAGTGATTCACCTGCCTGCACGATGCGACATTTGGGATGAACCATTTCCGCACCGAAAAAGCCATGGCGAATCTCACCCAATAATCGCACACGTTTCCCCACAGCATAAGTTTTAATCTGACTGCCGTAGAAATTAAGAAAACGCATTATCAGCATGCCGCTGCTATCTTCGATCTGACAAACCAGTTGTCGCTTTGGACGCATCACCACTTCATTATGCACAATCACGCCTTCAACTTGTACGATTTGGCCTGCCGGTGCATCATTGATTGGAAACAGGTGCGTTTCATCTTCATAGCGAATCGGCAGGTGCAGAATCAGATCCAGCTCGGTGCTTATGCCTAAACGGGATAATTTTTCCTGCACGGAAGGATTCGCAGTCATCGAGACGGCGATAGAACCAGCATCAATCAATGAAATAAGGATTGATCAAGACAACACCATGACTGCATCCATTTCCACCAAAGCACCGCGAGGCAACGCTTTTACACCGACGGCAGCACGTGCGGGATAAGGTTGACTAAAATACCCGGCCATAATTTCATTCACCAAAGCGAAATTATCAAGATCTGTCAGATAGATATTTAATTTGACAATGTCATTCAGACTACCGCCACTGGCTGTCGCCACTGCTTGCAAGTTTAAAAATACCTGTTGAATTTGCGCATCGATTCCATCGACCATTTGCATGCTGATGGCATCCAATCCAATCTGTCCGGACAAATAAACCGTGTCTCCTCCGCTGACCCGAACTGCCTGGGAATAAGTGCCAATGGCCTTGGGCGCATCTTCGGTCTGGATAATTTGCTTATTCATTTTTTCTCCTGGTGAATTAAAAAAAATACTTTTTTGTTACAGTAGTTACCCATTAACGATTAAAATCTTGGTATCGCTGTGACGTGATGATGCAGTGCGGTTTGGTGCATTTTAACCAATATCCGCTTATTGATCGACTGCATATACAATACTAGCGCCGATTTTGACGATACTGATTATTTAAGACTTTCACTCTCAATGCAAAAACTGATCATCCAAGGTGGCCGGCCACTGAATGGTGAGATTATCATCTCAGGTGCAAAAAATGCTGCACTGCCCATTTTATGTGCGTCTTTGTTGACACATGAATCATTAAAAATAAGTAATGTACCTGCACTGCACGACATCAGTACCATGTTATCGCTGTTAAAACAAATCGGTACCGGCGTTGCAACCTTCCAATCATCAGAAGTCATACTGACTGCAGCTCATCTGACCAGTTTGACGGCACCGTATGAGATGGTAAAAACCATGCGCGCAGCCATTCTAGTACTCGGCCCACTGCTTGCCCGCGCCGGCGAAGCCAATATCTCATTACCCGGAGGATGTGCGATTGGTTTGCGACCCGTTGATCAGCATATCAAGGGATTGCAGGCTATGGGGGCGGAAATTAACATTAAACACGGTTATATTCATGCTGTTGCCAAAAAATTGCGTGGCGCACGTATTGTGTTTGATATTGTTACCGTGACAGGAACGGAAAATCTAATGATGGCGGCGACCTTAGCGGAAGGCACAACCATTCTTGAAAATGCAGCACGGGAACCGGAGATTGTTGATCTTGCTCACTGCCTGATAGCCATGGGCGCAAAAATATATGGCGCAGGCACTGATGTCATTACGATCGAAGGCGTGCAATCATTGCATGGAGCAGAATACAGGGTTATGCCGGATCGTATCGAAACAGGCACTTTCTTGGTTGCCTGCACGGCTACGGGCGGCGACATTCATTTGAAAGACACAAGCGCCCATTTACTGGATGCAGTATTGGATAAATTAACTGAAGCGGGTGCACGGATTGATACTGGTCAGAACTGGATTCATTTGCATATGTATACAAAGCCAAAATCGGTGAATTTGCGCACTGCTCCCTACCCGGCTTTTCCCACCGATATGCAGGCACAATTTATGTCACTGAATTGCATTGCCGACGGAACTGCGATTATTACCGAAACGATTTTTGAAAACCGCCTGATGCATGTGCAAGAATTAAAGCGCATGAGCGCCAATATCGAAGTGGAAGGCAATGCAGCCATCATCTGCGGCATTCCCCATTTGGATGGCGCGCATGTGATGGCAACCGATTTACGCGCATCAGCCAGTTTAGTCATTGCCGGATTGATTGCGCAAGGCGAAACGGTGATTGATCGGATTTATCACCTTGACCGTGGATATGAAAATATCGAAGGAAAATTGTCTGCGCTAGGCGCACACATCAAACGCATCAAATAAAAAAGGCCTTTGGAACTCAAAGGCCTTTAATGCTTTAAAAAATCACAACGTTAACAGCGACAGCGTTTTACTGTCAGCTGATGATTAGAGTTTTGCCAATTTATAGCTGACCACAACTGTTGCAATCTTCTTGTTCAATCCCATGACGGGTACAACCAGAAGCTTTCTGCCATCCACATCGGATTTAACCGTTATTTTTTGCAGATTCAGGATTTCCTTTGGAAATATTTCGATACCTTTGGTTTCTTCCAAACGTTTGTCCGTTGAAACCAGCAATTGACCGTCATCGCCTACCAACACAACGCGCTCAGTATCTTTCATTTTGACAATTTCGCTCAAATACTGGTCAATTTGATCAATATTGTTGCGAATCAACTCTCCACGCACTGCCCAAGACAGCACTTGGCCAAAGCGTTCTTCT
>JAGOKN010000008.1 GCA_017994575.1 Nitrosomonas sp. | reverse complement strand
ATTATCCAGAAATCGTACTTGAATTCAGATTAGAAGGCGATCTTACAACACTCGACGAACAAATCGGTATCACCGTGTTTCGTCTTATTCAAGAAGGTTTAAATAACATCTACAATCATGCAGAAGCCTCCTGGGCCCAGGTTAGTTTAAGTCGAAAAACTATTGATAATCCAATAGTTGATTTTTTGCTTCTGAAAATAGAAGATAACGGAAAAGGCTATGACACCAACCAGCAATTTACCGGTTTAGGGCTCGTCAGCATGCGTGAGCGAGTAATCGCAATGAATGGCAGGCTAACCGTGCGCAGTGCCAGTAACGAAGGTACGGAAATTAACATTAGATTACCGATTGAGATTTTGGATAATGACTAAACCGATCAGCATATTATTAGTTGACGATCATCCCGTAGTACGCGCTGGTTATCGCCGTTTGCTCGAAACTACACCCGACATGCAGGTCATAGCAGAAGCCGCCGATGGTGAAACAGGCTATCAACTCTATCAGGCATATCAACCAGATATCGTGATTCTTGATCTCAATATGCCGGCTGCCGGCGTCTGTGGATTTGAAACGATTCGCCGCATCATCAGTCACAACCCCAGCGCCAATATTTTGGTCTTCAGTATGTCAAACAACGTCACCACCGTTCAACGCGCACTCAAAGCAGGCGCCATTGGATTTATCAGCAAGCAAAGCGGGATAGGCGAAATGATTCATGCGGTACATCAAGTCAGTTCAGGAAAAACCTATATTGAATCGGAATTGGCAACAGCATTAGCACTCTATGCAACACACAAAGAGAGTTTTGAGAATCCTCTGGATACGCTGACTAAGCGGGAATTCCAAATATTCAAGTTAATTGTGGAGGGAAATTCCAATACACAAATTGCAGAAAAGATCTCCATTAGTCCCAAAACCGTTAGTGTCCATCAACTCAACTTGATGCGAAAATTGAAAATGCAAAATACCACACAGCTTATTCGGTTGGCTATCACCCATAATGTCATTTAATTACATCGAGACCTTTGCAAAATCACGTAAATTTTTCACCTCATCGCAATTTAGGATTTTTTGTGAACAGCAGAGTATTTTTTAGCCCTTTTCCCGCAAATGATCCAGGAAGAATCATGCTAAATCGGATATTTCCGGTCAAGAGAGCGCAATATCCCTATGTTTGCGTGATTATTCGATTGTTGGCAAAAAATTTGGGTAGTCTTTTCAAGTTATATGCCATAGCCAGCAGCCTGGGGTTGTTCTTCGCAGCCTTATCCTGAATACCGTTTTTAATACCACGTGATTTCAGCGCAGGGCGATGTTTCCGGCTGCTATACGCCTTATCGGCTTGAACACGGACTCCCGGCTGGATATTGGCTTTATCGAGCAAATACAGCAGTGGCTTGCTGTCATGGCAATTGGCCGCAGTCGCCTCAACCGCCAGCACCAATCCATTATCATCGACTACTGCTGCGCGCCACATTAAATGACTGTCAAACATTGATCAAAAAACGTATAGATTAACCTAAAATCATGTGAATTAATGATAAGAAAATAACACTGAGAATGGCAATCAGGCTTAACTGCAATTTCCGGAATTTGACTTGGCGCCAGCAGAAAATACTTGATTCAAGAATCATAAAGTATAAATATCTGGCAAATACTTCGTGTAATATCAACAGAAAAATTGCATCAAAACTACATCATCTCGACGTATCAACAAAAATGTTACGACCATCACAGTAAAAAGGAGAAGAAATGACAGACATTCATGCAATTCTGGGAAACGAAAACGATTGGCTGCTTAATCATGTTTGCAATGGAATTCCAAACAACAATTTACAATTGCCCGGCGCTGATTTTGTCGATCGGGTGATGGCGCAAAGCAATCGCAAACCCAGTGTATTGCGTAATTTACAAGCATTCTACAACCAAGGACGTTTGGCGGGCAGCGGTTATTTATCGCTACTACCCGTCGATCAAGGTGTCGAGCACTCGGCAGGAGCCTCCTTTGCGCCCAATCCGATGTTTTTTGATCCCAAACACATCGTTGAGTTGGCCATCGAGGGCGGGTGCAACGGTGTCGCTTCCACATTGGGTGTGCTGGGTATCATTGCACGGCAATACGCACACAAAATTCCAATGATCCTCAAAATAAATCACAATGAATTGCTGACCTACCCGAATAAATTCGACCAAACACTTTTTGCCAGCGTTTCTCAAGCGTTTGATATGGGCGCTTGCGCTGTAGGTGCAACAGTTTTTTTTGGATCCGAAGAATCACGCCGTCAAATCCAGGAAGTTACTGCTGCATTCGAGCACGCACATAACCTGGGAATGGTCACGATTTTGTGGGCCTATACACGGAATAATGCCTTCAAAACTGCCGACAAGGATTATCATGTCAGTGCCGATCTGACAGGTCAGGCCAATCATCTGGCAGCGACCATCGGAGCTGATATCATCAAACAGAAAATAGCAACCAATAATGGCGGTTATAATGCCATCAAATTTGGCAAAACCCACCCAAAAGTCTATAGCGAGCTCACTTCGGATCACCCCATCGATCTCGTGCGCTACCAAGTGGCCAATTGCTATATGGGACGAATCGGCATGATCAACTCAGGGGGCGAATCCGGTAGCGATGACTTGCATCAGGCGGTACGGACAGCCGTCATTAACAAACGAGCTGGCGGCATGGGATTGATCTCTGGGCGCAAAGCATTCCAAAAGCCGTTCGCTGAAGGCGTCAAATTGCTCAATGCCATTCAGGATGTGTATTTATCTGATGCCGTAACAATCGCCTGAAACATTCAAGCACAGCGTAATGCACAAAGTCCTTGATTTATCATCAAAGACTTTGTGCTCATTCATAATCACCATGATCGTCAGGTTATTCTGCTACAACGACTGCAAGCGCCAATTTCAACACATACCGTTCAGTCAGGAAGGGATGTACTGACAGTCTTATCAAAAGACCTAATACGGTAAACGTTAAAATTGGCGTGCTGTGTAACTCCCAAACCATCAGGCAATCAAGTCTCCTGCCACGAATGCGGGAGCACCCGTTAACTGGATCTGGAAGTCTGCTGTCAAATTTCCGTTAACGTTGGCTTCCAGTACGCCACCGGCATAGCGAACCTGCCCCGCGCTACTGAAGGCAGCGCCGGCAATGAAGGTAAAAGCCTGATTACCGGCAACGCCTGTATTGGCATCGATCGCACTAAGATTAACCTTGTCGATAGTACTTGAGAAGTCGGTAATGGTGTCAATGCTCGCACCGTTGGAATGAAAAAGCGCGGACGTATAAGTAAAGCTGTCACTGTTGGCACCACCCGTCAAAGTATCAGCACCTCCTCCACCTATCAATATATCGTTACCCGTGCCACCCATCAGCGTATCGTTGCCACCCAGACCGTCCAGCGTATTGTTGCTACCGTTACCTGTCAGGATATTGACGACGGTATTGCCTGTAGCGTTGCTCGCAGCTACCCCCGTCAGTGTCAGGTTTTCAAGTTGCGCAGCCAATGTATAGGTTACTGAACTCTGCACCGTATCATTACCACCAGCAGCAAGTTCAGTAATGATATCGGTTGTGGTATCCACCACATAGATATCGTTACCTGTGCCGCCAATCAGCGTATCCACGCCGCCCAGACCATTCAGCGAATCATTGCCACCCAGGCCGTTGAGAATGTTGCTATTACTATTACCGGTAAGAATATTGACTACGGTATTACCCGTACCGTTGATTGCGGCTACGCCGGTCAAGGTTAGATTCTCAAGTTGAGCGGCAAGCGTAAAAGTTGTCGAACTGAGGACCGTATCGTTACCACCACTCGCAATTTCGGTGATGGTGTCGGTAGTGGTGTCAACCACATAAGTATCGTTACCGGTTCCGCCAATCAACGTATCCACGCCTCCCAGACCATTCAACGTATCGTTACCGCCCAAGCCATTGAGTGTATTGTTGTTACTGTTACCAATCAGGCCGTTGACTGCCGCATTGCCAGTGCCATTGATCGCAACCAGACCAGTCAGCGTCAGGTTTTCGAGTTGGGCAGCTAGCGTGAATGTCACCGAGCTTTGCACGGTATCTACACCTCCGCCGGCAAGCTCAGTAATGATATCGGTAGTGGTATCAACCACAAACGTATCGTTGCCCGTGCCACCGATCAGTGTATCCACACCACCCAGGCCATTCAAAGTATCGTTGCCACCCAAACCGTCGAGCGTATCATTACCCGGTGTACCCACCAGATTATCGTCACCGGCAGTACCGACAGAGGCACCACCGCCCGGAACAACGATCCTGTCGGCAAACTGCAACTGCTCTACATTGCGCAGCGTATCACTGCCATCGTCAATCGCGACGATGGCAGGATTAGTATGGGTAACCGTAATCGAGCCGTCGGGATTGAAAGTCAAAGCATAGTTGGCGAAAACATCACGGAATACAGCCGTATCAACATCCGTACCAGCCGGCGCTGTCCTAATCTCACGCACAATGACCAGTTGATCAGGACTGTAGGTGCCATTTTGCATTGCTGTCCTTAATGTACTGGTCATGTTGTCGAAAGAAATAATCTCGCTGGTGGGATCGCTCGGATTGGTGCGAACACTGATGCGAGTACTCAGCCAGGCATTGCCATCGATGATGTCATCCCCACCGCGCCCTTCAATCAGGTCGCTTCCACCACCCCCCAGTAGAATATTGCCGGCACTGAATGATGTTGCACCACCCAACAAAGCGCCCAATCCATCAATTAATGCAATCCTGTCGGCAGCACTATGTCCGCCACCAACCGGATTATTGACGTCATCCAGCGCGTTGTTCTGTCCTGTATTCGGATCAATCAATGTCAATTCGACACTGGTATCGTTATCACCGCGTATGATGTCATCAAGATCCCATCCTGATGCAGCTTCAACAAAATCATAGCGATCGAAGACATCCACGGGTACTCCCGGCACGATAAGCCGGGTCAAATCGATATTGGCAGCAACACTGTTGCCCTTGTTAAAGACCCAGTCAAAACCGCTATTACCGTCATTTTTGTCCGCGCCCGGCATGCCATTCATCAGGTCATCGCCACCTTCGCCGAGAAATTCGTCCAGGCCGCCGCCACCAAGAAAAACATCGTTACCCCGGATCGGATCACGATTGAAGGGATCAAAGTTATCACCAGGCGCGCCATCGGCAGTTCCGGTTTGAATCCAGTCATCGCCTTCATTACCCATCATGACTTCGTTAGGCGTATTGCCAAAGATAAAATCGTTGCCTGAGCCTGCAAACACCTCAGAAATATCGTTGCCAGTCACAATAAAATCGCTGCCGTCGCCGCCCATGATCAGATTAATCCCGGGACCGCCATTAATCACGTCATGACCATCACCGCCTTTGATGTTGTCATCACCAAAGGAATCCGTAATGCGGTCATTGCCATCACCGCCATTGATTGAATCATTGCCGGCGCCACCTTCCAGGCGATCATTACCTTCGTCTCCCCAGAGCGTGTCATCCCCTTCGCTGGCACGTATTCTATCAATGCCGATCGTACCCCCCATCACCACATGCTGATCGCCTGTGTAGCGGATGGTATTGGGTCCCAACGTGGTGTCGCGAACCAGGGCCAGTTGATTCAAATGGTTTCTCAGCGTTGCCTCATTCACATCCAGTGTAAAAGGGTCATCCTGGATGGGACCGCTCTCTCCCAGATTTCCCACCTCAAAGGTATAAGCCGGGGTCGAAAAGATGTCGAAAGGCAGATGTTTGACATCCGGCAGATTACGCATCGCCAGTTCGGCAAACGAGTTTTCCTCGAGTTGAGTGAGAAAATCGAGTCCGGCTGTACGCGCCAGATAGTAAAAGCGATCGCCGTCTTGCAGATTCTCCATCTGGGTTTCGAAAACAAAATTGAATGTGGAGCCTAATAAACCGCCAAATGGCGCCTGTTTTTCAGCCAGGCCGCCAATCCAGAAATCCACATCGTCCAACCCCGTTGATGCAGCCGAGCCACTCATAAATGCGGTAGCTTCAGGACTTGTACCATCTACCAGCGCTTGGGCTGCTGCACGCTTGTCTGCGAATGTCGTTGCACTGACAATACTGCCGTGGGTTCCGTAGGCGGCGATAAAATTGGTCAACGACTCGGGATGCCTGAGACCCAATCCGAAATCCGCCCAACTTTCATAGGGCTGCAATGCGGGATTCTGTCCGGTATCTTCGTAAAACATACGGCGTGCCTCATTCAGTGACGGAATACCTGCATCACGCGCGCGGGTCATATTGATGGTAGGCAAATCGAGCGGCAGGCCAAGAAGATTGTTACGCAAAGCTTCGGTGACAAATTCATCAATTTCATTGCCGACCTGCTTGGTCATACCCTTTACGACTGCGCCAGCAGCCTCGATGTTGCTATTATAGGCACCTACTCCGGTTCCTCTGAAAGCAATTGGATTCAGGAATGCATCGATTAAACCGACGTCATTCAATGCACCGTCCGAGTTGGTTCTGGCCACCGTTTCAGTCAGCATTGAGTGGCCAAAGCGATAGACCACATGAGCGAATTCAGCCATGATGGCCGGATCGATGGTGCTGTTATAACCGATAAACACATCCACATTCGGCTGTACCTTGCGCGCGAACTCTTCGAATACCAAATGCTGATACTGCATTTCGGTAGCAAAACGGGCCGCCTGAAACAATCGCTCGCCGTCCCACTGCCCAACCGGCGTTCCATCCGGCTTATGCCACTGCGCAATAAATTCCGGATCGCCGCTGTTGGTAATCAAGTCTTTGACAAAATCAACGGTGCGATTATGTTCTGCGTGAAATACCGTGTGCACCGTCGTCAAGCCAATATTTTCATTGCCGCGACCATCACCGGTAATGAAATGTTCATTGAGCAGCTCATCATCATAGCGATCTGCTTCCGAAAGCCCAATGATGTTGTCGCTATCAGGCGTTTTTAAGGTGCCATTGGTATTGCGTGGAACCGCTGTATGGGCGATGTCATCCAAAAAGGCATGGCCGGTGCGAATCACATCGGCAGGAATGCTGACCCCTCCCCCAATCGGATCTCCCGCGACGACAATGTCATCAGGCGTGTTCGCAATGTTGTCGGGCCCCGTTCCAACTACTAACTGAGCAAAGCCATTGGCGGCGGGTATAAACTTGCCATAGCTGTCCGTGCGCAGCAATGGCAGATTGGTCACATCCGCATCGGTCAGATTGATGCCTAGTTTTTGCTGCGCTTGCAGCTTGATGTCAGCCCACGTGGCCAATCCACCGAACGTTGGACTATCTTCCAGTAATCTGCCCGTAGATACTGGATCGCCGGTTGTATTGAACTCATATTCGCGTAAAAACACTTGATGCGAAGGATGCGATGTATAAGTTTGATTTTGATCGACGAAAGGGGTCGTTTGATTGCGATGTTCGTGAATATCATCAGCAGTGCCCAGAGTATTATCCGGACCAGGCAAATTGGTGGCTCGGGTCAATGCCATGAACTGCAAATTGGCCGGCAAATTGTCAGCACTTTCATCAATGGCGGTATCGATATTGTCGACAAGAATGCCATCCGGGCCAGGAATGAGCGGATCGTCAGGTTTTAGCGGCACAAAAACTGTGCCATTTCCGCC
The DNA here is from genome assembly GCA_017994575.1 of Nitrosomonas sp. Taxonomy (GTDB): domain Bacteria; phylum Pseudomonadota; class Gammaproteobacteria; order Burkholderiales; family Nitrosomonadaceae; genus Nitrosomonas. The sequence continues at coordinate 42,737 of JAGOKN010000008.1, read as the reverse complement.
TTTATTCACCAGATCCAATCCATGATCAAAGAACTGGCCAAATAACGTAAACCAGGAGTTATACGGCGCAGACAACCCCACGTCAGGAGTGACATTCGGAATAAAGAAAGTGCCCTTGCCATCAACATCAGCGACCGATCCGCCAGTATTTGCTGCGGCAGCAATGGCGGCTGGATTATGATTGGTCTGATCAACAATCAAGTTACTGATAGTGCGAGGATGCGAATCGAACACAGCACCGTTCGTCTGTAGATAGGATGTGGGATCGTTGACTGACTGACCGGCAGGTCCGTCCACATCGAACGCCACCTGTTCAGCGTCACGAAAATTTGGTTGCAGATAGCGTGGAAAAATCTGATCAGCTGATCCGTACAAGGAACGCCCTGGTTGCAGGTTGTTATAGGTCCCTAACACATTACGCAGCCCATGTGGCAACAGGGGATTGCCGACTAATCCCGGCAATGCATTGAAAATGCCGTCTAACTGTGCGGTGGAATCATCTTCCGAGATAGAAATCTGTTGCAATAGAAAATCGAGATCGGTTCTGCTGAAATTTGCCATTTTGGTTGCCTCCATAATGTTTGATTACCAATAGATGGATGTTCAGAACTTTGTTTTTATAAGACGCTCATTGATCCACTGGAATAGCTTTTTAGCAACTTAACGCGTTCAATTCCTTTCTGATTGATTAGGATTTATTAGGCCCACTTATAGAATGGTTTTTTATACTAGAACCAAGCATTGGGTAAGTCAGTAGGATTTCACCAATTCGTTTGTAAGCATCTACCTAGAATCATCTAAGTAATTACTTAGGAGGACTGGATCATGAATCATTTGAGTACGCTCCGATTGATTTCCAAAGGTTGGATTAATAATGTATTAATATGAATAATCAATAATCGGTATATCAAGCAGCGTAGGGATTAACTGATTTTTCAATAAAACCTATATAAGAATCAGTTAAATCCTACTTTACTTCCCAAACCAGCAGTTCTAGCATGCAATGGCAACGGGCTGAGTCATAGGAATGTGAATTAACGCTTTCAACAAAAATCCCGTGACGACTCGGCATTGACATGTAACCCGTGATCTTTCTATTTTCAACGAGATAAGCTAAGAGGGATATCATGAAAAACGCGGCATCCGATTCAATACCCAATAACACGCACAATTCTCCAATCAATCCATCGAGGCGCGATTTCTTAACAACAACGGGCAGTGCAATGCTTGTCGCTCCAGCCATTTTCACTACTCGAAAAAGCATAGCCCAAGTCACCGACCCAGTACTGCCGCCCAGCCCACCAACCCAACCATGGCGGGATCATTTACCGGATGCCATTGAGCCCCTGCAGCCGACAGACCTGTTAGCAGACCCGAATCGGATACCTCAAGGAGCAGCCAACATCGACTACGGCGAATGCGGGCGCAATGATCATCAACGTTGGGGGGAATTCTTCGGCAATTCAGTACTGGGACCGGATCAGGCGGATCTCTATCAATTGAGTGTCAAAGCCAATGATCAGTATGTTTTTCATTCGGATTATCCTGCCCAACTGGCCTGGGCCTACCAAGGTCTGACAGCCGATAACCTGTCTTACCCGAACCCGACCTTCTTCGCCTATTATGGACGCCCAATCATCGTGCGTTTGTATAACCAGTTATCCATCAATCATGCTGGTTTTGGCACACCCGAGATCAGTATGCATCTGCACAATCTACATACACCTTCCGAAAGCGATGGATTCCCGGGCGATTATTTTAGTCCGTACAAAGCGGGACCGACACTGACCAAACCCGGCTATTTCAAGGATCATTTTTATCCCAATGTCTATGCCGGTCTCGATGAATTTGGCGGAATCGGAGATTATCGTGAAGCGCTGGGAACGCTGTGGTACCACGACCATACTTTGGATTTTACTGCTGCCAATGCAAATCGCGGCCTGGCCGGATTTTATCTGCTATTTGACGATCTGGATTCAGGTGACGAGCATGATAACAATCCGTCGGCTTTGAGGCTGCCAAGCCATCCCTATGATTACCCACTTGTTTTTCAAGATAAACGCTTTGACGAAGATGGCGTTCATTTATTCGACCAGTTTGATCCGGAGGGCACTCTGGGTGACAAAATCACCGTCAATGGCAAAATCGAGCCTGTCCTAAAGGTTGCCAGCCGCAAGTATCGTTTGCGCCTGCTCAACGCCGGCCCCTCCCGGTTCTATCAATTTCATCTGGTGAATGCCAATAACATCGTTCAGCAATTCACATACATTGCCAACGATGGCAATCTCTTGCCCAAACCATTATTCAATCAAACCAGAGTCAGATTGGGCGTAGCTGAGCGCGCTGACATCATCGTGGATTTCTCTGCCTATCAACCCGGAACGGTGCTTTATCTTGTCAACCGATTGGAACAAACCAAAACACGCGGCCCCGATGGCGTGAAAGCGCCCGGTTCACGCGTGCTCAAAATTATCGTTGATCGCTTGCCTGATGAGCCGGATGTCAGTCAAGTACCCAGCACTTTGCGCCCTATCCGTCGTCCAACTGCGGCCGAAATTGCGGCAGCGCCCGTCAGGAAATGGACATTTGCACGCAAGAGCGGTTTGTGGACCATCAATGATAAGCTGGTCAACGTCAAATCCGCCGGGGCCACCATGACTCAAGGCAGCATGGAAATATGGGAGCTTAACAATCCGTCCGGTGGCTGGAGCCATCCGGTCCATATCCACTTTGAAGAGGGACATATCCTGAAAAGATTCAAGGATGGATTTGAAGTGCCGGTGCCCGCCCATGAAAGGGGACGCAAGGACGTCTATATTTTGGGACCCAATGAACGCGTGAGAATTTTTTTGCGCTTTCGTGATTTTTCAGGAAAATATGTGATGCACTGCCATAACATGGTCCATGAAGACCATGCCATGATGGTGCGCTGGGACATTGAAGCATGAAGCCGTCAAAATGCACAAGCGTTACCAGTATAGAGGTATAAATTGAAAAAACTCGACCTACCCACAACGAACGCAGCAAGCGCATTACGGATAAGTCGAGTTTAACGTACCAATCAATTCTGTGCCGTTGCCATGCGACATTGGCAAAATTGACCACGGGTTGCCATGATTCACAACCCGCAATTCAAACAACTTTTCTCACACTTAGGCAATGCAGGTTTTAACCAGCACTGCCTAATCGTTGGATTTGTGCCGAACTCACACTACACAATAAGTACGCCCAGCAAATCAGTAACAACCAGCGTCGGACTACCTGCCAAATTGATTTGGAATTCTGCTGTTGAAGTTCCAGCCGTATTGGCTTCCAGCAAACCACCGGCATAGCGTACCTGCCCAGGTGCAGTAAAAGCATTGGCGCCAATCCAGACGAAATCCGGAGTGCCTGCACCAACACCGTTAGCATCAATTGCGTCAAGATTGATCTTGTCGGTCCCGCTCAAGAAGTCGGTGATGGTGTCCCTCGTGGTGCCATTGGAATGGAACAGGGAATTGCTATAAACAAATATATCTGCTCCCAAGCCGCCAGTCAAAGCATCAGCACCCGCATCACCAATCAATTGATCATCGCCACCACCGCCAATCAATGTATCAATGCCGCCCAACCCATTGAGTATATTATTATTACTGTTACCGGTGATAATGTTAGCGACTGTGTTACCCGTACCATTAATAGCGCTGCCACCGGTAAGGGTAAGATGCTCGAAGTTGGTAGTCAGCGGTGCAAGTGTAACAGAAGTCTGGATCGTATCGATGCCCCCGCCTGCAGCTTCTGTAAAGGTCACCGTTGCGGCATTAATAATATAGATATCGTTACCAGCTCCGCCATTCAAACTGTCTGTACCGCCAAAACCATCTAAGGTATCGTTACCGCCCAAACCGTTCAGTGTGTTATTACCAGTGTTACCGATCAGAATGTTATTGACGCTATTGCCCGTACCATTAATCGGATTGCTACCGGTCAAGGTCAGGTTCTCGAGATTAAACGCCAGTGTAAATGTCACTGCACTTTGTACCGTATCGGTACCTTGTGCATTGAGTTCGGTAATGGTATCGGTATTGGTATCAATCACATAAGTATCGTTACCGGTGCCACCTACCAATACATCCACCCCGCCCAAACCGTTCAGGGTATCGTTGCCTGACAAGCCAAGCAGTACCTCGTTAGCAGCGGTGCCGGACAAGTTGTCGTCACCGGTCGTGCCGAGATAGGCCGTCAAATCAGCAAACTGCAGCCGCTCAATATTGCGCAGCGTATCCACACCATCATCATTACCCGCGCCACCACCATTGGCAAGAGGCACATGCTCCAAATACAAAGCACCGGTGGTGGTACTAAAGGTCAGGGTATAGTTGGCAAACACATCTTGGTATACCGCAGTATCAATCGCGCTACCCGCTGGCGTTGTCAGAATCTCACGTACGACAGTGAGTTGATCCGGCGTGAAATTTCCTGTTTGCATCAATGACCGTAATGCACTGGTCATGTTCGGATAATTGATGTTTGTCGCTGTATTGACAATGCGGGTATTCAAATACGCATCGCCATCGATGATGTCATCACCGGCGCGGCCTTCGATCAGATCGCTACCAGCGCCACCCAGCAAAATGTTACCCGCGCTGAAGGTAGAAACGACCGAAAACGGATCGGTTAAATTCAATAACGCCTGTAAACCGTTGATCTGAGCAATCCTGTCGGCAGCGCTATGAGTCCCATTGGGTAGCATATTAACGTTATCCAAAGCATTATTTTGCCCTGTAATCGGATCAATCAGCTCCAATTCAAGGAAAGTTGAATCGTCACCACGCAGGATATCGTTGGCACTACCGCCGGATGCGCCTTCAACAAAATTGAAGCGGTCGAAATTCACGTTGATGGGCAGAACCAACCTTGCCAAGTCGAAATCGACAGGCAAAGTACTGTCATCATTGGTTGCCCAGTCAAAACCGCTGGCACCATCATTTCTGTCCGGACCTGCCAGACCGTTCATAATGTCATCGCCACCTTCACCGCGGAAATCATCCAAGCCACCGGAGCCGACAAAAACATCGTTACCGCGCACTGCATCGAGATTCAATGGATCATTATTATCCCCTACCGCACCACCGGCAGTGCCGTATTGAATCCAGTCATTACCGGTATTGCCGATCATCGCAGCGTTAGCTTTGTTACCAAAGATAAAATCGTTATCCGGGCCGGCAAACACTTCGGAAATATCGTTCCCGGTAACCACAAAATCACTACCTGCACCGGCAAGAATTAAATTGAGACCAGGGCCTGCATTGATGAAGTCATGGCCATCTCCTCCCTTGATAATATCATCGCCAAAGGAGTCAGTAATGATGTCATTACCAGCCCCCCCTATGATAGAGTCATTGTCACCCCCTCCTTCCAAACGATCATTACCTCCATCCCCCCAAATCGTATCTATACCTCCCCCACCACGTATACGATCGTTTCCTTCGGTACCACCCATCACAATGTGCTCTAACCCCGAGTAACGAATTGTATTTGCTCCCAGAGAATTATCACGTGCTAATAATGCTTTTTCATCATAAGGCGTATCTGGATCATTAATAATCGCGCCACTTGGATTCTGTGCGCTAAGCTCAAACGTATAGGTCGGTGTCGAAAAACTATCCAGAGGTAAATGTTTTACATCCGGCAAATTGCGCATAATCAATTCTGAAAAGGAATTTTGTTCCAACTCAGTAAGGAAATCGAGTCCGGCCGTACGAGCCAGGTAATAGAAACGGTCGCCGTCCTGTAAACTCTCCATCTGGGTTTGAAATACGAAATTAAAGGTGGAACCCAATAATCCGCCAAATGGGGATTGTTGCTCGGCCAAACCGCCAATCCAGAAATCCACATCGTTCATCCCCGTCGATGCAGCCGGGCCATTCATAAAATCGATGGCATCCTGGTCTGTACCATTGACCAGCGCTTCAGCAGCAAGACGCTTGTCTGCCAGTGTCGTGGCAGCGGTGATACTAGGATGATTACCATAAGCAGCCACAAAGTTGACCAACGATTCGGGATGCCTGAGCGCAAATCCAAAGTCGGCCCAGCTTTCATACGGCAACAGCGCGCTGTTGCCACCGGTATCCTCGTAGAACATTTGGCGTGCTTCATTCAGAGACGCCATGCCGGTATCGCGGCCACGCACAAGGTTAATGGTCGCCAGATCGAGTGGCAGGCCCACCAAGTTATTGCGCAAAGCGCCGGTGACGAATTCGTCGATTTCATTGCCGACTTGTTTGGTCATGCCATTCACAACGGCGCCAGCCGCCTCGATGTTATTGGCATAGCCTGCGCCGAAAGCAACCGGATTCAAAAATGCCTCGATCAAACCGATGTCATTCGGAGAACCATCCGCATTGGTCCTGGCCACTGTCTCGGTCAACATGGAGTGACCGAAGCGATAAACCACATGAGCAAACTCGGCCATGATGGCTGGATCGATCGTGCTGTCGTAGTTGATGAAAGCATTGACATTAGGTTGTACTTTACGCGCAAATTCTTCAAACACTAAGTGCTGATATTGCATCTCGGTGGCAAAACGCGCGGCCTGGAACAGACGTTCACCGTTCCATGATCCATCCGGCAGATGCCACTGATCGATGAATGCTTGATCACCGCTACCCGAAATTAAGGCTTTAACAGAATCCACCGTGCGGTTATGCTCGGCATGGAAAACAGTATGTACCGTGGTCAGTCCGATATTTTCGTTGCCACGGCCATCACCGGTGATAAAGTGCGCATCCAGCAATTCGTTGTCGTAGGTGCCACTGCTCGGTGTATTGCCGGTATCCGTGTCGGCATCGGGATTCAGCACGCCACCAGCAAATTTTGGCACTGCCGTATGCGCAATATCGTCCAGGAACGCATGGCCGGTGCGAATCGCATTCGCCGTACTTACCCCCAGACCGCCATTGGCAGCCGGATTGCCTACTACGACGATATCATCCGGTGTATTGGGGACACCGTCAGGTCCCAATCCGGTGATGATTTGCGCAAAACCATTGGGGCCGGGAATGAATTTGCCATAGGTATCGGTGCGCAGCAGCGGCAAGTTGGTCAAATCGGCATCGGTCAAATTGATACCCAGCATGGTTTGCGCTTGCGCTTTAATGTCGGCCCAGGTAGCCAGTCCATCACCGGTAGTGCTGTTTTCCAGCAATTTACCGGTGGCAACGGGTCTGCCGTTAATATTCAATTCATATTCACGTAGGAACACTTGATGCGAAGGATGCGATGTGTAAGTCTGGTTTTGATCGACGAACGGTGTCGTTTGGTTGATATTGTCACGCACGTCGTCGGAGTCACCTAAAATACCATTAGGGCCCGGTTGATTCGTTACCCGTGTCATGGCCATGAATCGCAAATGCGCTGGCAAGTCGTCGAGGCTTTCATTGATAAACGTGGTCGGATTGTCGCCAAATTGTGCTAATAATGCACCAGGATTGTCATCAGCGCTCTCATCCGCTGGCGTGTTGGGATTGTCGCCGTAGAAACCATCCGCCCCCGGACTGTCGTCTTCGCTTTCGTCAACAAGCAGTGTGGTGGGATCATCACCAAAAACAGCCAGATCAGCACCAGGACTATCGTCCAGGCTTTCGTCAAATTCAGTGGTTAACGGATCGTCACCAAAGAAAGCTTCATTACCGGAACTATCATCCGCACTCTCGTCAATCACCGTAATGGGATTATCTCCCAGAAAGCCATCCGGTCCGGGAATCAACGGATCATCGGCTTCCAACGGAATGAAGACGGTTCCGCTGTTGCCCTTATTCACCAGATCCAAACCATGGTCGAAGAATTGCCCAAACAGAGTGAACCATGAATTATAGGGAGGAGATAAACCTGCATCGGGTGTGACATTAGGGAGAAAGAAAGTGCCTTTTCCGTCCACGTTGGTTTCTGATCCGGCATTCTGTGCCGCAGCGGCAACGGCAGCCGGGTTGTTGCTGGTTTGATCCACGATCAGATTGCTGATCACGCGCGGATGGGTATCAAACACAGCGCCGCTGAATTGAGTGTAAGAAGTTGGATCACCGACTTCCACGGGCCCCGGCCCATCCACGTCGAATGTGACCGGTCCGGCATTCTGAAAGGTTGGTTGCAACAAACGCGGAAAAGCCTGATCAGCCGCACCAAACAGATATTGACCGGTTATCAGGTTATTAAAAGATCCATTGACGTTACGCATACCATACGGCAGTAATGGGTCGGTAACGAGTGTTGGAAGCACGTCAAACACTCCACCTATCTGCTGCGCGGAGTCCGCCTCAGAAGTCAGGATTTGTTGAAATACAAAATCAAGATCGGTTCTGCTGAAATTTGCCATTTTGTTTACCTCTACAATTTATAATCATTCATTTGCTATTAAAAGATGAGCACCCAAGTTATCTTTCATAGGCCGGACCCAGTAATCTACCGCAGCAGCTGATAGTTGAGTAACCCTTTGGATAAGTTCTATATTGACTTCTTGTTAAGACTTATCCTACGCGCTTATTCAGAATTCCCAAGTTCCACTAGGGCACACTTATCGCTACGGTGCTATGTTAGGGTGATCAATCAAATAAGTGAATAAGCAGAATGCTTGTTTTTGTCTAAGTAAATACTTAGAAAACAGGCTTGAAATCGATCATGACGATTCAATTGTGCAGTTGTCAGCAGAATCTGACGCACGGATTTTGGTCATCGAGCGTGCCAAACTACCCGCACTCCAATTTTGCATGCGTTTGGCAAGTTTGCCGGCTGTTCAGAAACCCGCAACACTGAAGTGCGCGTGAACAACGACTTGGCATTGCATTACTGCACTGTTGATGAGTACCGCCGCTCAACCGGATAACACTCAATACCTCCTTTAGTAAGAAGGAGCATTTTTCCATCATCCCCTGCAATACAGCCATTCTCAAACATTCTGCAACCATGCATTTCTAAGTATTTACTTAGATAAAAACAAGCATTTTACCTATATCAATGAGTGGGTTGATCGCTCTAATATATGTTCAAGTAACAAAGCTGTAATGCAAGACAAGTAAGCAATGGGAAAGATAGGCATATCAAGCATTCCAAGCATTTAATAGGTGATAGAAAAGAAAATCACTCAAGTAAACGCATCGCACGCACTGGCAGGGATTTGATTAAAGCAATGACAATGAAGAGGATATCATGAAAAAGACGGACAACGACACGACACAGGATAGCACCCCAGATTCTCCATCCAACGAGTCCAGGCGCGCTTTCCTTAAGACGACAGGGGCTACCGTAATTGCGGCCCCCGCCATTTTAACTTCGCGCAAGAGCATGGCGCAGGTGGTTCCGGGAGTGGCTCCCAGCCCAGCAACCACTCCTTGGCAAGTGGATTTGCCGGATGCCATTGAACCCCTGCAACCGACCGATCTGTTTACGGATGCTTATCGAATACCGCAAGGAACGGCCAATACCGCGTATGGCGAGTGTGGGCGTAATCGTCATCAGCGCTGGAATGATTTTTTTGGCAATCCGCAACTTCAACCGGGTCAAGCGGATACTTATGAATTGAGAGTCAAGGAAGATAACAACTATTCATTCCACCCGGATTATCCCGATCAGCTGGCGTGGACTTATGAAGGTGTGGATGGAAACGGTCAGCCTTATCACAACCCGACATTCTTTGCGCGCTATGGGCGTCCGGTGATCGTGCGTTTGCATAACGAATTACCCAAGGATCATGAGGGTTTCGGCACGCCGGAGATCAGCATGCACTTGCACAACTTGCATACGCCTTCCGAAAGCGATGGCTTCCCAGGCGATTATTTCAGTCCATATAAAGCTGGTCCCACCCTGACCAAACCGGGCAATTTCAAAGACCAGTTCTATCCCAATATCTATGCGGGACTCGACGAATTCCCCAAAGATGTCGACAATCCCGTGGGCGGAGACAAGCGTGAAGCACTCGGCACCTTGTGGTACCACGATCATACGTTGGATTTTACCGCAGCCAATGCCAGCCGTGGCATGGCCGGTTTTTATTTGCTGTTTGACGATCTCGATTCGGGCGATGAAAATGATCCCAATCCGGCTGCACTGAGACTGCCCAGCTATCCTTACGACTATCCACTCCTGTTTCAGGACAAGCGTTTCGATGCCAGTGGCATACACATATACGATCAGATCGATCCGGAAGGCACTTTGGGTGACAAAATCACGGTCAATGGCAAGATCGAGCCGGTTCTGAAAGTGGCCAAACGCAAGTATCGCTTACGCTTACTCAATGCAGGGCCATCGCGTTATTATGAATTTTACTTGGTGAACGCAGCCGGCACGCCGCAAACATTCGACTACATCGCCAATGACGGCAATCTCCTGCCCACCACACTGCGCAACCAAACCAGGGTTCGATTGGGCGTGGCTGAGCGCGGCGATATCGTGGTGAATTTCAATCGATATGCGCTAGGTACGGAGCTTTATCTCGTCAATCGCTTGGTGCAAACCTCAACGCGTGGACCAGGCGCTGTGCAGGCACCCGGCGATCGCGTGCTCAAGATTGTTGTCAATCGCACTGCGGCAGATAACAGTCAGGTACCCAACACCTTGCGCCCGATACGCAGACCGACCGCGGAAGAAATCGCCTCAGCACCGGTCAGAAGATGGACATTTGCCCGCACCAGCGGTTTGTGGACCATCAATAGCAAATTGGTCAACGTCAAGTCGCCAGCTGCGCGCATTTCCAAAGAAAGCATGGAAATATGGGACATTTCCAACCCCAATGGCGGTTGGAGTCATCCCGTTCATATCCATTTCGAGGAAGGCCATATCCTGCAAAGATTCGTGAATGGTGCTGCAGTAGCCGTGCCGGCACACGAAAGAGGTCGTAAGGATGTCTATAATCTGGGGCCCAATGAACGCATCAGATTGTTTATACGCTTCCGCGATTTTCCAGGGAAGTATGTCATGCACTGCCACAATATGATTCACGAAGACCATGCCATGATGGTACGTTGGGATATCGTCGAATAACCGGGAGGAGCTTATCATGAACAAAGAGAAAACCACTATGAACACACGTAGAGATATGTTAGCCGGCATCGGCGCCGCCGCACTGGGCTTGATCGGCTTGAATGCAGCCTGGGAAGGATTCGGCAGCAATAAAACGCCCGCACCTGCCAGTAACTGGGATGACAGGAGCACAATGAGTCATACGCCGTTTCCAAACGTCACGCTGTATACGCACGAAGGAGAAGCCGTCAAATTCTATGATGACCTGATCCGGGACAAAGTAGTCGCCATTAATATGATGTATGCGCAATGTGCCGGTATTTGCCCGATGGCGACCGCCAATCTGCTACAAGTGCAAAACATACTAGGCGACCGGGCAGGTCGTGATGTCTTCATGTATTCGATTACACTGGAACCCGAACGAGATACTCCGAAAGGACTCAAGCAATACGCAGAGCGCTATGGAATCAAATCGGGCTGGAAGTTTCTAACCGGCGCACCGGAAGATATCGAATTGGTTCGTTTCCGACTCGGCTTCTTTGATCGCGAGATCGAACTCGACAAAGTCAAAGAAAACCATACCGGAATGGTACGCGTCGGCAATGTCGCACTCAATCGCTGGAGCATGGCGCCTTCTCTGGCGGATCCTTATCAGATTATGGCCACCATCAACCATCTGGACCCGAAGGCTGTGCATACTGCCTATGAGGAAGAATCGACTTAAGTGGTTGTAGGTAGTTAACTTGGTTGTGATTTCCTCGATGCTATGAATGGGAGTTCCGTGGCAGTGAGGAAAAGTGGGGGGGGGAGGAATTTCGGCATACTTAGTCAGTTGATTAGGTATGCCGAATTCTTATCTATCAGTGAATACTGAGCAAATCTTTGCTACATCGCAAAAGCAGTCTCTCTGCATTGCTGCAGGCTACGTTCGATCATGCGCAATTTATTCAAAAAAGCAATTGACTGCGAATGGAATTGATCACTGGCAATCAGACCCTGCCATTCATCGCCATCCGGGTCATCTTCATCGAGATTGCGCCAAAATAGATGACAAAAACTGCTGAACAAAACTGGCCGCTTTGATATCAAGTCTTTTTTCATTTTATTGTTTACCCAGCGCTGCCGCCTATCGATAAGCGCTTCGGCACCTGAGCAAACAACAACCGATAAATGCGCATATAAATCCGTTGGGCAGCGAATGCGCTCCAATGCAGAGAGGTCACCCTTGCTTACAGCATTGTGAATCAGTGCCTGCAAAGCTTGTGTTGACACTTTCAGACTAACACCGGTTTGCAACGTATAGATTTTATCGAAGTACATATATCAATAAAAAACTTTAAAGGATTGGTCATTAACGAACATTTCGATTTATTATCTTCGATAAGGTTCATTTTTGCTGGAAATACCTTTCCATGAAGATATCCAAGCACTATTCGTAGCGTATAAATTCTTCTGCCAATGCATCGGCGCCATGCCGGTCGATCAAAGCATCGATTTCCTCCAGCAGCACATCATCTTCGTCTTCCTCTAATACACCTGCACCCACCAAGCTTGCAGATAAGCCCGAATTCATCGCGTCCTTGATCATTGCAAGCGTTGGCGGACTATTGCGATCTCGATCATTAATCACAGCATCAATCACTCGGGACAAGGGTTCGCTCGCCGTTTCATGCACGAAATCAATGGCCAATGCGGTTTCACCAAATTCTTCGATGAGCGCATTCAGTTCATCCAACAAAGATTCATTGATATCAAAATGATGCAACTGCTCGGATTCAGCAAATGCATCAGATAGCAAATCAGTTACAAACTCATGAATAGTCTCAAGCGTGATGTATTGATCATCGTCTGATCGATTGATTCGGTTTTCAATCAAGACGGACAAATGAGGACTGACGCGCGTAGCAACATCAATAGGATTGCGTATCATCAATAATCTCCCGGTAAATAAATATAGTTTAGCGATTGAGTGTCATTTCAAGTGTCTTGATAAGAATGCGTACTTTAACCCTGTTTCCTCAAGCTGTGTCCATTAAGGAAGCGCTGATTAATTGACTGCACGAGCGAATTGCTTCGTTGCGCGGTACTCACTCCCTCGCCTATCAGATTGATATGTCTCGGCTGTTGCGTTCCGTGCGCCTCGCCCTTCATCTCGTTCGTTGAATTAATCAGCGCTTCCTTAACAGTCCGTTGAAAAACGTTTTCGAGGCAGCCGATACCAGGCAGAAACAGGCGAAAAAGTGCAGCTTATGTGTAATAAATGAGCATTTTGAGCCTGTTTTTAACACCGTAGCGGCAACGCAGATAGTTTTTCAACGGCCTGTTAAACAGGCAATCACTTCCTCATCAGTAACTTGCGGAAAATCCGTATAAAACTGCCCCACCGCGTAAAAGTCACTGGGTGACGACAAACAAACGATACGATCCGCCTTACCCTGTAATTTTCTCAGTGTATCACCAGGCGCCACCGGAATGGCACAAACTAATTCGGCAGGTTTCTGATTACGCAGAGCGTGCAATGCCGCGATCATGGTCGAGCCTGTCGCCAATCCATCATCAATAATGATGACAATTCGTCCAGCCGGATCGATGGGCGGACGCTCGGGCGTATATTGAGCACGCCGCTGGCGGATGATTTTTGTCTGCTCAGTCACTTCTGCATCAATATAATCCTGATCGGCACCTACTTGCTGAGCATATTCAGTCAGATAAATCCAGCCACTTTCATCTATCGAGCCGATTGCAAATTCAGGATTGCCCGGCGCGCGTAATTTACGCACCAATACCACATCCATTTCACCCTTTAATTGCTGGGCGATCAATTTCGCCATCGGCACAGCACCTCTCGGTATTGCCAATATCAAAGGATTTTTAGCGCGATAATCAGACAGCGCTTCGACCAGTTTCCTGGCTGCTGCAATACGATTTGCAAATATCATGACAGACTCCCTATAGTGATTCTGTTGCGAACAAGCGAGTATTACACAACGTGCTGATAAATATGCTCACGACATCGTGCGATGAATCAGTAAACGCAATTCACTCAATGGACGGGTATTAAGTACATTGCATTTCTCCAACCAGCCGCGCCGCGCTTGTCCGACACCAAAACGCAGATTGGAAAAATCATACACACTATGCGCGTCCGAATTGATACTGATCAGCACGCCCTCTTCCTTCGCCATCTGGCAATGGGTATCCAGCAGATCCAATCGCTCCGGATGTGCATTCAATTCCAAAAAACAGCCACGATGCTTGGCTTCACGAATAATGCGCAACATATCCACATCATAAGGATCTCGCCGCTGAATCAGGCGCCCGGTTGGATGAGCCAATAGGGTAAAGTAAGGGTGATGCATCGCGCGCAATATCCGCTCCGTCTGTTTGGCCCGCGACAGATTAAAATGACTGTGTATAGCGCCCACGACCAAGTCGAGGCGCGCCAAAGCACTGTCGGGCAAATCCAGATTGCCATCTTGTAAAATATCCACTTCGATGCTTTTGAGCAAGGTAATTCCCGTTAACTCTGCATTCAATTGATCAATTTCATCACACTGCTGGGCAAGTCGCGCGCCATCAAGACCATGCGCAAAAGTCAGCCGACGTGAATGTTCGGTAATGGCCAGGTATTCAAAACCATAGGCTTTGCCAGCCAGTGCCATTTCACGTAACGAGTGATGTCCATCCGTTGCCTGGGTATGCGCATGCAAATCGCCCCGGAGATCCGTTTGTTCCACGAGCTGCGGCAGTTGCCCTGTGCTTGCAGCGGCAATCTCGCCACGATTTTCACGCAGCTCTGGAGGAATATAGGCGAGACCTACGGCTGCATAGACCGAAGCCTCCGTTTCCCCAGCAATGCGGGTTTTATCCTGGAAAACACCATACTCATTGATTTTCAGGCCATGTTTCTGCGCCATGCGACGAATAGCGATGTTATGGGATTTGGAGCCGGTAAAATAATGCAGCGCAGCACCATACGATTCTTCCTTAACCACGCGCAAATCCACCTGCAAACCGCCGGCAAGAATAATGCTCGCCCTTATCGTGCCAGCAGATAGAATCTCGACAGTTTCCTCATAGGTAATAAAACGTTGCACTACTTGGCTGGCTGCCGATACTGAGGACACAACGAGCATATCCAAATCCCCGACTGTTTCACGCATGCGCCGATAGCTGCCGGCAACTATAACAGTCAGAACACCCGGTATCGCTTGCAGAAATTTTTCCAGTGCCTCTGCATATTGTGCCGCCACTGCCAATTTGAAGCGCTGCGTCTGATTGGCACGCGCTTCAATGGCTTGTAGGATGTTGATTTCGGTTTTCTCACCAAAACCCGGCAAAGTCCGGATGCGGCCGTCACGTGCTGCCCGATACAGTTGCTCGATCGTTTGCACATCCAAATCGTGATACAGCGATTTAACGCGTTTCGAACCCAATCCTGGAATCTTCAAAAGCTCGGTAATGGCTGGAAGCAGTTCGGATTGCAATCGATCCAACAGGCTGCAGTGACCGCTATCAATAATTTCTTTAATTTTCCCTGCAAGATCATCACCAATGCCTGGCAAATCGGTTAAATCTTCCTTTTTCTCTAGCATTTGAGATACTTCCCGCGACAACTCGCTCAGCATGCGTGCAGCATTTTGGTAAGCGCGTATGCGAAATGGATTGGCTCCCTGGATTTCCAGCAGATCCGCTATTTCTTCAAAGATAACGGCAATATCAGCATTGTATTTTGGCATGCGAATCCCCCAGTAAACTGCGTTGGCATCGCTGCATAGACTAATTAACATCAGTTCGAAATGATATCCGTCAGATTAATACATTTCAGTGCGCAAAACTACTGCAATGAAATTGCTATTGACAGGAAATGGTCAAAAATGAGCTCAGCCTATTTTGAGCTTCTTCCGAAAAATAGTCTTCCAAGAGTGACGTACAATTAACGTTGCATTTGTGAAGAAGACGATGAGGCAGATACCGAAGCAGGAATACACGGCCGAGTTCAAGGAACAAGCGATGCCTTTGAAGCCGTAAAACGACAACTTGAAGACTCCGTGCTCTGTCAACGCGGCGATACCAAAATGCACGCGCCGGTATTACATGGCAAAGTCATACGTCTGTTTAGCAATGAAGGCTATGGTTTTATCGAGACACTTAACGGATATGAATTGTATCTTCACCGCGCCAATTTATCCGATCATGATTTTGATCGATTAACCGTAGGCGAAGACGTGCAATTCCTTGAAGATATCGGCAGTGAAGACTATCAAGCAAAGCGTGTCAGCACAGGTAAGCATCATTTCCCAGAGAGCGAATAAAATCAGGGTATGCCAATTTACAATAGCTTCTGTTTATGGAAACCAAACAGAAGAGAAGTGCTTGACAAAATTGTTAAAGCGAGCAAGATCCAATTATGAATAGTTGACTGGATGATTGATCATGATGCCGATGCCATCTGGGCAATTTCATATTGATTCCAATTCAAAATGAATAAATTGCATGAGAGGAAATAGATCATGAGTGCAAAAAACATATTCCCCGGTTATCATCAAATTACTCGTCACGATGGTGTGTTTCAGGAGCGAATCCACGACACTTATCAAGCCAAAGGCAAACCTTCCGAACCATCCATCTGTCCGCAGTGTGACGCGGTATTTCATGAGGGGCGGTGGCAATGGATTAAGTCGCATGCCACAACCCATCAACACAGCTGCCCAGCCTGTCAGCGAATTCATGAGAACAACCCAGCAGGTTTTGTGACCTTGCATGGGGATTTTTTCATGCATCATCGTGATGAGATCTTGAATCTCGCTCGTCATGTTGAAGAAAGAGAAAAAACCGAACACCCCTTGAAACGAATCATGGCAACCGAGGAGAAAGACAATGCGGTGTTGATAACCACCACCGACATTCACCTTGCGCGCGGTATCGGCACAGCCATTCATGATGCCTATCAGGGCGAACTGGAATTTCACTATAACCCCTCGGAGAATCTGCTGCGCGTACACTGGTCGCATTAGGCTGTACCAATAACACAGCCTGCATAGTCAGGCTTCACCAACCACTTACAGGAGCATATGATGACTATCAATGAAATATGTAATCGTGAAGTAATCACCATTCATCGCGACGAACCTGTATTAGAAGCTGCAAAACTCATGCGTCAATATCATGTCGGCTCTGTGATCGTGATCGAGAAACGCAATGGTCGTCAGATACCGGTAGGCATTGTCACTGATCGCGATCTTGTGGTGGAAGTTTTGGCCACTGAGCTTGATCAAACAGTTATTACCGTCGGCGATATCATGGCTGCCGAAATATTCACCATCAAAGAAAGCGCCGGTACTGCTGAGACAATCCAACTGATGCGCCATAAAACCACCCGGCGCTTGCCGGTTGTGGATAACGATGGCGAACTGGTCGGCATGGTCACTTTAGATGACATGCTGGAATTGTTATCGGAAGAATTACTGGATCTCGCCAAATTGGTCAGATACGAGCAAAAAAAGGAAATACGGCATCGCCCGTAAATATCACTCGATCATTGTTCCGATGATCGAGTGATATTCACTGGATTGGATGATGTTCAAAAACTGGCACTTGAATTCTTGATAAATACTCAAACATTCGCATTGAATGTTGAGATTGATTCATAAAATTATTACAGGGTAAATTGCCATGGAACAAACTTCCGTAACCCATTTTACATTGCCTGACGATGTCATCGCGCTGGTGCCAATGCGCAATGTGGTGTTGTTTCCTCATGTCCTTATGCCGATCACCGTCGGCCGCGTCAAATCCATTGCCACCATCGAACATGCCATAAAGTCTAAAACACCGATTGGCATTGTGATGCAAAAAGATGCAGCCACTGACGATCCCGGATTGGATGCGTTATGCGGTATCGGCACAATCGCTAACGTAGTGCGCCATGTCACTACGGATGACGGTACTCATCACGCCATTTGCCAGGGCATAGAGCGTTTCCAGATTCTGGAGATTGTCGAAGGCTATCCTTTCATTGCGGCACGAATCAAGCGCATTACAGAATCTACGCAGGTAACCACGCAGGCAGAAGCATTGGCATTGCAATTGCGCGAACGGGCCATTGAGATTTTATCATTACTGCCAGGCGTACCCGCAGAACTTGCACATGCTTTACAGGCCACGCGCGCCCCATCGGATTTGGCCGACATCACCGCCAGTCTGCTCGATACCGAAGTAAACGAGAAACAGATGTTGCTTGAAACCATTGATACCGAGGAACGCTTACAAAAAGTATTACAAATCTTGTCTCGTCGCATCGAAGTGTTGCGCTTGTCACAGGAAATCGGCGAGCGCACCAAGGAACACATGGAAGATCGCGAACGTAAATACTTGTTACGTGAACAGTTGAAAACCATTCAGAAGGAACTGGGGGAAGACGGCGACAATGATCAAGAAATTGAGCAATTAAACGAAGCCATTGCCCGCGCTGGCATGCCAAGCGACATCGAAGCACAAACCCGTAAAGAATTACACCGCTTGCAACGCATGCCCAACGCATCCAGCGAATACTCCATGCTGCACACATATCTTGAGTGGATGACCGAATTACCCTGGCGGTTGCCTGAAGATGCGCCAATCGATTTGAATAGCGCCCGCCAGATTCTGGAAGCGGATCATTTCGGATTGGAGCGCGTCAAACAGCGCATTATTGAATTTCTGGCGGTGCAAAAACTCAAACCGCAAGGCCGTGCACCCATCCTGTGTTTTGTTGGTCCGCCCGGGGTCGGCAAAACATCCCTAGGACAAAGTATTGCGCGCGCATTGCAGCGGGCGTTTGTGCGGGTATCCCTGGGCGGCGTGCATGATGAGGCCGAAATGCGCGGGCACCGTCGCACTTATATCGGTGCCATGCCTGGTAATATTGTGCAAAGCTTGCGTAAGGCCGGCACGCGCAATTGCGTCATGATGCTGGATGAAATCGACAAGCTGTCTGCCAGCGCTCATGGAGACCCCTCCGCAGCGCTCCTGGAAATATTGGATCCGGAGCAGAATTCAACTTTCCGCGACAATTATCTGGGCGTTTCCTTTGATCTCAGCCGAGTGGTTTTTATTGCTACCGCAAATGTGATCGACAATGTACCGCCACCCGTACGTGATCGCATGGAAATTATTGATTTGCCTGGATACACACAAGAAGAAAAACTGCAAATTGCACTGCGGTATTTGGTGCAGCGGCAAAGTGAAGCCAATGGCTTGCGTGACGCGCAATGTCAATTGACTCCTGCCGCGCTGAACAGCATCATTGCTCACTATACGCGTGAAGCAGGCGTGCGCCAGTTTGAACGTGAAATCAGTCGAGTGATGCGCCATGCAGCGATGCGCATCGCTGAAGGAGAACAACAGCAGGTGCGTATTGATGCGGTCGATCTCGATGCTATCTTAGGTCCTGAAAAGTTCGAGCACGAAATCGCGCTGCGCACCAGTTTGCCGGGAGTAGCTACCGGCTTGGCCTGGACACCGGTGGGGGGCGACATTCTCTTCATTGAAGCAACACGGGTTAATGGGAGTGGGCGACTGATTCTGACCGGACAATTGGGTGACGTCATGAAAGAAAGCGCACAAGCTGCGTTGACTTTAGTCAAAGCACGTGCCAGCGATCTCCGCATTCCATCAATCCTATTCGATGGTGTTGATGTGCATTTGCATGTGCCGGCAGGTGCCATACCCAAAGACGGACCCAGCGCAGGCGTAGCCATGTTCATTGCGCTGACTTCATTATTTACTCATCGACCCGTACGACATGATGTCGCAATGACAGGCGAAATCAGTCTGCGTGGATTGGTGTTGCCTGTGGGTGGCATTAAAGAGAAAATACTGGCTGCACAACGCGCCGGCCTGCACACTGTGTTATTGCCTAAGCGCAATCAAAAGGATCTGCGCGATGTTCCAGAAGCGATCCGTAACACCATGCAATTTATTTTGCTGGAAACAGCAGAAGATGCGATTCAGGCAGCTTTAAATCCGGCCGACAGTCATTTTGCCCGATCAGAATTCAAACTTGTGTGAGCAATATGGATGTCAATCAATTTCACTGACAATAAAATATCCTAGTCTGGTCAGATACGACAGAATCTTCTGAATCAAAAAAAAGCATTTTCCTACGCTTAATTTGAAACGATTGGGTTATCATCGAGCATAGATGAATGTCTTTGATCAAAGCATTCATCTTGCAGATAATGTAGCATTTTTTGAGCATTTCTTACTAACCTGTTTGGTTATTACAATCATGCATGGCTGATGATCAGTTCAATGCAAGTACGTAATTCAAAGACATAGAGGAGATATTTCAAATGCAAAGCGAAGTTATTGAAATCAGAACCAAAAAATCCAGCACTCCCAGAAGAAAAAACACTCGCCCAGATCTATCCATCAACGAATCAAAAGAGTTTGATCGTCAGGAAATGATTGCCACCGCTGCCTATTACCGAGCCGAAAAACGCGGTTTTAGCGGTAATGCGGCGGATACGTTGCAGGATTGGCTCGAAGCCGAAATGGAAATTGACAATGAACTGAATATGTTCAATCTCAATGGGAAGGATTTCGCATTTCTCAAGAATAAAGCTGAATAAATGAATTCAATCATGAAAGCAAAGATTAGCCTTATACAGGAGAAACACCATGATCAATCTAGTGCGCCGTTCCCCACGAGTTAATGAAGTAACTCATCTTGATCCATTTACTTCAATGGATGACTGGTTCAAAGGTTTTGCAATGCGGCCTTTTGTCAATACCTTAGAAACTACCCCTCTGATTAAAATCGATTTAGCCGAAAACGAGCAAACTTATACTCTCCGCGCTGAAATTCCTGGTGTCCATAAAGAAGATATCAAGGTACAAGTGGACGGTAATCGGGTTTCCATTAGCACCGAAACAAAAAAACAAAACGAAGAGAAGGAAGGCGAACGAGTAATTTGCCGCGAATGTTATCAGGGTAGCAATTACCGAAGTTTTACATTGGATAGCGATATCGATGAAGCAAAGACTGAGGCAAAGTATACAAATGGCATGCTTGAATTGACGCTCCCCAAATTGAATGGACGTACTTCAAAACAGATAACCATCAAATAATTGGGAAACTCTATCGGAGGAAGTCTGGAATAAAATTCGCATAGAGATTAATTTCTCTGAGAATAACGCAGTGTCGTAGTGGATGTCATTAAAGAAATATCCAGATCTTTAACATGTTGTCCTCTTTAATAGATAAACATCATGGATACTCATAGCGTTAAAATTCGAGGGATAGGCTGGCTGCGCGATTTACCAGACTTCAGAGACTACACACCAGAGCATGAAAAAATTGAATCCCTACTCGCCAAGATCAATATCGCAAAACCTGTTGCAGCCAAATCATTACCAGATTCCGCTGATCTCAGGACCTGGTGTTCTTCGATAGAAGATCAACTAGATTTAGATTCTTGCACTGCACAAGCAGGTGCCGGATTGATAGAATTTTATGAAAACCGAGCATTCGGAACCCACACGGATGTCTCAAGATTATTTCTGTATAAAGCAACTCGCAATTTACTGGGTTGGACAGATGACTGGACACCGATCAAGTGCATGTGCAATTCAGCGCAACTCATCCAAATCAGCACGCAGTTTTCAGCTTTATCATCAAACGCAGATCGAATCGATTGGGTTCTGCTTCCACGCCCTACCTTACGCTCCACCATTTGTCGAGGTAGCTGATCAGTTGATTATTATCTGATCGATAGAGGGATTCTTTTTAGTGCAAATACGTTAAAAACCAATTCGCAGCATACTGTGCAGTCAATTTCAATGTGCCTGATTCCTCGAATAAATGCGTCGCTCCGGGAATCAGTGCCAGTTTTTTTTCACATTGCATCAATGCATAAGCTTGTTCATTCAATTCGATCACACCGTAATCCGCACTACCCACAATCAGCAACGTAGGTGCGATCACTTGACCTAGGGCAACTTCTCCAGCCAAATCCGGACGGCCGCCACGAGATACGACCGCAGCAATATTTCCATCCATTTCCACAGCTGCCTGCAGCGCTGCTGCCGCACCCGTGCTAGCGCCAAAATAACCGATGGGCAATGCCTTTGTTATAGAATTTGCTTGAATCCAGCGCGTGGCAGTCAGCAAACGCCGTGTCAGCAGGTCTATATCGAAGCGCGTTGAATATACTTGATCCTCCGCATGCGTGAGCAGATCGAACAAAAGTGTGCCTATGCCTTGTTGTTGCAATACCTCGGCCACAAACGTATTGCGCGGACTGAGATGGCTACTGCCACTACCGTGCGCAAATAGCACGATACCGGAGGGTGCTGGCGGCAACACCAACTCACCATTGAGTTCAACCGAATCAACCGGAATTTTTACACTGCTCATGCGCTGGCTCCTATCACGATAGGAATACGGTTCCTTCCGAATTGCGCAGTAAATTGCTCGAAACGACCTGCGATACTGGTGTTGCAGCCTGCACACCTTCCTTCTGGCGTTAAGCGATATTCATTGATCTCATACCAATCGCGCACGATTAATGCACTGCCACAAGTCGGACAAAACGTGGTATCGCCTTCCACATGATGCACATTACCGGTATAGACGTAACGCAATCCTGCCGCAAGTGCAATATTACGCGCCCTGATCAACGTCTCGGTGGAGGTGCCTGGTATATCGACCATTTTATAATCCGGATGAAAAGCGCTGAAATGCAGCGGCACATCGACTCCCAGCTCTTTCGCGATCCAATCACTCATCGCACTCAATTCCTGGACTGAATCATTCAATCCAGGTATCAATAACGTGGTCAGTTCCAGCCACACATCCGTTTCTTGTTTCAGATACATCAACGTATCCAGTACCGGCTGCAGATGCGAGCCGGTTTGTTTGACATAGAATTCATCAGTAAATGCCTTCAAATCCACATTGGCCGCATCCATTTTGGCGAAAAAATCCCGCCGTGGCTGCGCATGAATATAACCCGCCGTCACCGCTACGGTTTTAATGTTTCTGGCATGACAAGCATCTGCAACATCCATCGCATACTCGGCAAAGATCACTGGATCGTTGTAAGTAAATGCAACACTTTTGCAACCATATCGTTCGGCGCTGCGCGCAATGGCTCCCGGGCTGGCTTGATCAGCCAGCTTGTCAAAACTGCGCGATTTGGAGATATCCCAATTTTGGCAAAACTTACAGGCAAGGTTGCAACCGGCGGTGCCAAATGACAACACGCTGCTACCCGGATAGAAATGATTCAGTGGTTTCTTCTCAATCGGATCCACACAAAAACCGGAAGACCGGCCATAAGTTGTCAACACCATGGCATCGCCAGCACGTCCTCGCACAAAACAGGCGCCGCGCTGCCCTTCGTGTAGCTTGCAATCGCGCGGACACAAATCACACTGGATTCGACCATCCTGCAGCTGATGCCAATATTTAGCAGGATATCGTTCTACAGCACTAATCGGCTCATCCATGGGCATGCTCTGTGACAAAATCAGCTTCGCGCCATTTACTGACGGTATAGCGGAACAATTTGATATCCTCAGCCCAGAAATTTTCAGATAATCTGGCTTTGGATTTTAACTTGGCGAGAAATTGCTGCGGTTGCGGCAGACTTTCCCATACTTGGGGTAAAAAGGTACTGCGATAAACTCCGTATTCAAGCACTATCCCATCAATGTTCGGGCGTAATTGCGCCAAAGCATCAGCTTCACTATCAAAATCCAATGGTTGCAGGTCGGAAAGCAGTGAAACTTCCACATTGATCATCGATAACTCATTCGCTGTCAATGGCGTGAAACGGGGATCGTGCAGTGCGGCCGCCACCGCATTATTGCTGACATCATCAATCAGTGGTTTGCGCGCTTGCAACGACCCGATGCAGCCTCGCAAATCACCCGACTGCGTCAAGGTGACAAAAGTTGCTCCCGGTCGAGAAAGCCACGGTAATTGTTCATCGATGGCCAGTGATTGACCGGAGGCACGCAAAGCGCGAGCAATAGCCGCACGGGCAATGTGCAACAGTATTTTTCCTTGCTCATTTTTCTCAAGCGACATCACGATACCTCCTCTTCAGTAAATGCCAGTGCCGCATAGCCAACCACTTGATCGCGTGAGCCTGCAGTATCTCCAGAATTGCGCAAATCAAGCAAATGCGGCGTCAAATGATGCTTTTGTGCTGCAATGATCAATCCACTGATGGGCGTACCCCCACACGCGTGATCATGTCCAATGGGTTGTTGTAGCTGCAATATGGACTGCACGGTTGCGTGATCCACGCGTTGAGCAATCGCATACGGCAAATAATGTGAAAGATCCGAGCTAATCACAATCAACGTTTCATCTCCACCCCACACCTGCTCCAACACCTCAGCCACGGCCTGTGCTGAGGTATGACCAACCGCTAATGGCAGCAAGGTAAAATCATTCAGTACACTTTGCAAAAATGGCAACTGCACTTCCAATGAATGCTCCAAAGTATGCGCTGCCTTGTTGATCGTCACTTGTGGCAGATGAACTATCTTGCGCACTAAATCCGTATCCAGTTGCACGCGTCCCAGTGGCGTCTCAAACATATCCGCTCCGGGCAGTGCCAGACCTTCCACAGCAACACGATGAGCGGGACCGAGCAATACGATATGTTTGATTTTTTCAGCGATTGATTGCAGGCTGGCATATGCCGTGGCAGCGATAGCGCCGGAGTAAATATATCCGGCATGGGGAACGATAAACGCTTTCGGTTTAAGATCATACCATTTTGCTTGTGCAAGCAATTGCCGCACGTCCTGCGCAAGCTGTTGCGCATCAGCGGGGTAAAACAATCCTGCAGCAGCAGGCGAACGAATGGTTGTCATACCGCCCTCTTTTCCTGATAAGGTAATGTTACGAATATAGGATCATAAGGTCCAGAATCAAGAGAAAAATTACTTTTTTTGTATCAGCCCTGACTTCGATCCTTTCAGGGTATTTTGACTATCGATTCGCGTATTTGATTTTCTTTTCCAAATGGCGCAGACGTAATCCATACCGAACCAATGCTGCTTCAAAATCAACAAAACTTTCCACTGATTTGCCATTTTCACACCACACTTACTGTAGATGAATCAGTACTCGCTTAGGGTCATTTTTCAAAGCTTCCGGCACAAAGCCTAGTTCCTGTGCTGCATTCAGCGCCAACGCTGCCAGTGGCGGCGCAGCTTTTTCCCAGCGACCGCGCAGTTGGCGTAAAAAAATATGCGTAGTCACGCAACCAATCCCCTTGCCCAAATTCATTACCCGTTGTTCCAGATCGCAAGCATCTGCAGCAGTGACATGCAAGTCATTCAGGTTTCCAGCATATTGATCAAGCAAAGACTGGTTTACTGCGAGCAATTTAGTGGCTGTTTTATAATCGTAACGCACATAACCGCCTTCATCGAGTAAAGCCGCCAATCTTTCCCTACCGGCATCAATCACTCTCTTCGGAGTCAGAATGTCATGGCGTTTGAATACTTGCCAGGTGCGACCGGCGATAGTTTCTGAAATGCGAGCGCCATACAATAATGCGGCTAAGAACCACTTATAAATTTCTGCCGGATTGAGTTCATGCAGATGGATACCCAATTGCGCCACATAGCTGCCGCCAAGCTCGGCAACCAGCGCTGACGTACTGGGAAAATGAATGATTGGAGCAGTTTGTGAATTTTTCACTGCCATGCCTATACCGTTTTTTGAACCACCACTATTCCTGGATAAACTGATTGTAAACCCTAAATAGTGCAACATTGATTATGAAATGACAGACTTCATGATATTCAAAAAATATCTGATATTCTTGCTGTAGAATGCCTTAAACAAATGATTCATTTATTAGAAACAGGCTAACGAGTGTCCACCAAGGTTTATTACAACAGTGCATGTCCGGTTTGTCGTGCGGGCATCAAAGACCAGCGCCAACGCATGGAGAAGTGCGGCATAACAACTATCGAATGGGTGGATGTGCATCACTATCCTGATACGGCGGAAGATGTAAAAAGCTCGTTGGAGTTGGTGCGAGAACGATTGCATGTCAAGGATGACCAGGGCGGCATCAAGATTGGCGTTGATGCATTTATCCATCTCTGGCGGCAAACTCCCAATCAGCGCTGGCTGGCAGCGCTATTTCAGCTGCCGGTAATCAGGTCGCTCGCGCATCTGTCATATAATGGCTTTGCACGATTGTTGTATCACTGGAACCGCGCATTAAAGCATTGGTAGGCAACCTGAGAAGCGGAAACGTGTTTTTTGATATTGATTGACGATCACGCCATTTTCCAGGCCAAGCTGAGCCCTGCGTACAGCGGTACCAGTTTCTCCCCGGCAAATTCCAGTTGCTCTGGAACGATCCAATTTTCTTTATGCAGCGTAATTGAATCGCGGTTTCGCGGCAACTGATAAAAATCTGCACCATAAAAACTGGCAAACGCCTCCAGTTTATCCAGCGCACCGGCCTGCTCAAATGCGGTTGCATATAACTCAATGGCTGCATGGGCCGTAAAAATCCCTGCACACCCGCAGGTGTTTTCTTTGTTGGCTTGTGAATGAGGCGCACTATCCGTGCCCAGAAAGAACTTAGCATTGCCGCTAGTAGCTGCCTCGAGTAAAGCTTGCCGATGAATTTCACGTTTTAATATCGGCAGGCAATAATGATGCGGATGAATGCCCCCCTGAAATATTGCATTACGATTCAATAACAAATGATGCGCAGTAATCGTAGCGGCAACTTTCCCGGATGCCTGCTTGACAAAAGCCACTGCATCCCGCGTTGTGACATGCTCGAATACAATGCGCAAATGAGGAAATCGTTGCGTAAGCGGAACCAAAATCCGATCGATAAACATTTTTTCTTTATCAAACACATCGATGTCAGAATCCGTGACCTCCCCATGCACCAATAAAGGCAGATCGTTTTGTTCCATGGCTTCGAGCGTGGCATAGCATTTTGCGATATTGGTAACACCGGCATCGGAATTGGTTGTAGCGCCCGCTGGATAAAACTTCACGCCATGCACGGCACCGCTTTCTTTGGCACGGATGATTTCTGCGGGCTGCGTATTGTCAGTCAGATAAAGCGTCATCAGCGGTTCGAAACGGGATTGCAGAATTGTCGGCAAGGCCGCGAGGATTCGCGCCCGGTATGCCAATGCTCTTTCGGTCGTCACCACCGGCGGTCTCAGGTTAGGCATGATAATGGCGCGAGCAAATTGTTGCGCAGTATGTGGCAGCACTGCGCGCAACTGCTCGCCATCGCGCACATGTAAATGCCAATCATCAGGACGGGTTATGGTGAGAAGGGTCACGATTAATTAGCGTTAAGTTAATCTCGGTATTATATCTCAGACACTCAGCTATTCAGGGTATTTGGCTGCTTTCAGATCCAGCGCCAACTGATAAAGCGTGTTTTTATTTTCATTGGTAATTTCGGTAGTCAGTTTAACTGCCTGTTTTAATGGCAACTCACTCAGCAAACAAGTCAGTGTGTGTCGAGCTTGCTCACTCACTTCCGATTTATCCAGAATTTCAGCGCCCGATAGCAACAAAACGAATTCACCTTTTTGCTGATTGGCATCGGCTTGTAACCAAACAAGGGTTTCTTGCAATGTCCCCACATGAATAGTCTCAAATACTTTGGTTAATTCCCGGGCAATGGTCAATCGCCGTTGCGGCCCGAATACTACCAACATATCCATCACACATTCCAGAATGCGATGAGGTGCCTCATAAAATATCGATGTACTCGTTTGGGACTGAAGAGCCGTCAATTCCCGCTGGCGCAAACCGGTCTTGGTAGGCAAAAAACCATAAAATAGGAAGTGCGGATTCGTAATACCAGCCGCCGACAAGGCACATACGGCTGCATTGGCGCCAGGAATCGGAATGACTGAATAACCTTGCGCACGCACACGTTGAACCAGTATTGCACCAGGGTCGGAAATGCCTGGGGTGCCGGCGTCTGTCACTAATGCCACGCATCCCCCGGAGGCTAATAGCGCTAATATTTTGTCTGCAACCGCCGTTTCATTATGCTGATGCAAACTGATCCACTTTGCTGAAATTGAATGTGACGCTAATAAATGTTTGGAGTTTTGAATATGTTCAGCCGCAACCACGTCGACTTTTGCCAATATGTCTAACGCCCGCAGAGTAATATCGCTTAAATTTCCTATTGGGGTAGCAACCACATATAATGCGCTTTTTTCCAGCATAATCCTCACTATGCAACGTTTTATTACAATTGTTCTGGTCGTGATCTTTGCACTATACGGTAGCTCGCTGGCAATGGCTACTGATCCCGAAGAACCTTTTCAGTCTGCAGAAGTTATCGAACCTGCGCCCGTTCCTCATATCGCCTTACTATTGCCGCTCGAATCATCTGCATTTGGAGAAGCTGCCCGGATTGTAAAAGAAGGTTTTGTGGCGGCCACGATGCGCGAGCAGGCGCTACCGCTCATCATTCGGGTATATTCTACGACCGATGATCCTCTCGATATTTTTGTCAGTTATCAGCAAGCAATCACTGCCGGTGCGGCATTCATCGTCGGACCACTCACTAGAGACGGTGTATCGGCCATCGCTTCCAATAAAACACTGGAAGTGCCCACGCTAGCACTCAATAATGTAGACAATACAAAAGCTTTACCATCCAAACTGTATTTGTTTGGCCTGCAAATGGAATCCGAAGCACATCACATCGCAAAATGGGCGCTTTCCAACGGCAAGAATCATGCCATCGTCATTGGCGACGACAGCTCTTTATCCAAACGCTTACAAACTGCATTTATCGAAAGATGG
The DNA here is from genome assembly GCA_017994575.1 of Nitrosomonas sp. Classification (GTDB taxonomy): domain Bacteria; phylum Pseudomonadota; class Gammaproteobacteria; order Burkholderiales; family Nitrosomonadaceae; genus Nitrosomonas. The sequence continues at coordinate 13,915 of JAGOKN010000008.1, read as the reverse complement.
CAGAGTGAATCCGGTAAAACAACGGAATCATTGCGTTATGTCAATGAACCTAATACGCTGCAACAGTTCCGGCATTTGACAGCAGGCGACGATCGCCTGATTTTTCTTGCTCTGGATTCCGCAAAATCACGCGTACTACGCGCATATCTTGATCCCGAAGCGCCTGTCTATGCAACTTCACAGGCTTTTATTGGCAATGATAATTTTCTGTTGAACAATGACTTAAACGGCATCCAATTTATGGATATGCCGTGGTTACTTCAACCTGATCACCCTGCTGTCATGGCCTATCGTCACACAAATAAGGCCAAAAGCACGGATATGGAGCGTCTCTATGCATTGGGCATCGATGCTTTCCGCCTAATGACTCATCTGTTGCCACCTCAGTCGCAAAGAATCAATGAAATTTCCTTCGATGGCGTAACCGGTCATATACGCTTTGCACCTCCCAATCAATTTATCCGCGCACCGATTGCAGCGCAGTTTGAACAAGGCAAAGTACAACTCATTCAATCATCGCAGGATATCGCAAACCATGAAGGGCAATGAGGCCGAACAAATTGCCGCCGCATATCTCCAGCACCAACATCTAATATTGATTGCACGAAACTATCGCTGTCGCTTCGGAGAAATTGACCTGATCATGCGCGATGGAGATACGATCGTATTTATCGAGGTTCGAATGCGCGCTCATGAAATGTTCGGCGGCGCAGCCGCCAGCATTACACCCTCCAAGCAAGCCAAACTCCTGCACACCGCGCGTCACTATCTCGCAGCATTGCATGATGACGCTCCCTGTCGCTTTGACGCATTACTACTCACAGGCACCAATGGCGAGCACATTGAATGGATTAAGAATGCATTTGGTGAATAATGAAATCCCCTAGCATTCTTCACAAGTGAATACTGCGTCCACCATCCACAGCGATAATTTGGCCGGTAATATAAGGCGCATCGGCAATCAGAAACTGCACGGTTTTGGCAATATCATCCGGTTCGCCGCAACGTTTCAGTAGTGTGCTCGCAATAATATGCTGGCGCGCTGCTTCATCTGTCCATTCGCCATCTTCAGGCCACAAAATAGGCCCTGGAGAAACGCCGTTGACGCGCACTTCAGGGGCCATTTCCACGGCTAGCGACTTGGTCAATGACAACAACCCCCCCTTGGCGGCGTTATAGATCAGATAATGCTTTAATGGCCGTTCTGTATGAATATCCACAATATTAATTACGCAACCTCGCCGTGCTTTCAGATATGGCGCGGCAGCCTGAGATAAAAATAGAGGAGCTCGCAGATTGCTGCCCACGAGATCATGCCAATCGTCCTGTGTACATTGATGCAAAGGGGTCGGAAAAAAACTGGAAGCATTATTGATCAACACATCCAGTTGCCCAAAACGCTTGGCTGCTTTCTCTATCAAATCCGGCAACAATTCACTATCCAGCAAATCGGCTTGCGCCAATGCAACGGAGTCGGGTCTTTTTTGATTCAATTCATTTTGCAGCATTCTCGCTTCGTCCAATGAAGAGCGATAATGCACCACTAATCTGGCGCCTTGCGCATGTAATCTCCGACTGATGGCAGCCCCTACCCGTTTTGCGCCCCCCGTAATCAATATCACTTTCTCTCGCACATATCTCTCCTTCATCAGTACTGTTAAACTATGTCACGATTTATTTCCGATCTCTCGAAATTTACCACAAAGAAATTTTCTTGCTCATGTCTTTACATTCAACGCTTCCGCCCGCCAGCGAAACCGCACTTGCGCATAGTCACGCTGTGCAGAAACTGATTCAGAATGAAATGACCAAAACAGATGGTTGGATTTCATTCGATCAATATATGAATCTGGCCCTGTATGCACCTGGCATGGGTTATTACAGTGGTGGTGCCACCAAATTAGGTCATGCGGGAGATTTTGTGACTGCACCAGAAATTTCTTCATTGTTTGGCCGAACATTGGCACGGCAAATCAAGCAAATTTCCGAGCAAGTTGAGAATGCCGACATTCTAGAATTTGGCGCCGGATCAGGCAAACTGGCGCTGGATATACTCGGTGAATTGGAACAACTCGATTGTTTACCTAAGAAATATTTTATTCTTGAAGTCAGCGCCGAGTTGCGTGAACGGCAACGCGCGCTCATTGCCACCGAAGCTCCTCGCTTCATGCATTTACTCGAATGGTTGGAACGGTTACCCACACAATTTAATGGCACCGTTCTTGCCAACGAAGTACTGGATGCCATGCCGGTACATATTGTGTCATGGCATGATGACGCAGTGCATGAACGTGGCGTTATCTGGCAAAATACCCAATTCGAATGGCAGGAGCGCGTCATTCAGAATCAAGAACTGTACAAGATAGCCCGTGAATTAATGTGCCAAGTCAATCCGGACAATGATGCGACCGCTACCTATCCTTACATCAGCGAAATTAATCTAGCAGCCAGACGCTTTATACTCAGCTTGGCGGATGTTATCCAACAAGGAGTGATTTTATTGATTGATTATGGTTTTGGTCGCAATGAATATTATCATCCGCAGCGTAACCAAGGTACGCTGATGTGTCACTATCGCCATCATGCGCATGATGATCCATTTTATCTGCCAGGCTTACAGGATATCACCAGCCATGTTGATTTCAGTGCAGTGACTGAAGCCGCCGAGAATACCGAATTACTGCTGTCAGGCTACACTACTCAGGCCTTTTTCCTGATTAATTGTGGCATCACTGAAATTCTGGCACAGACATCGGCTGAAAATATGAATCAATATTTACCCCAAGCCAATCAGCTACAAAAATTGATCAGCCCTGCTGAAATGGGTGAACTGTTTAAAGTCATCGCTTTTAGCAAGCATTTCCCGGAACCGCTGATTGGTTTTAGCACAGGCGACAAGAGCCGTTTACTGTAGCGATTAATAAAATAAAAAAACCCCTTTCGAAGGCTATTAGCACCATTTATTATCAACACATAACAGGAAACATGTTTTGACACGTATGCATATCAACTTGCGCATTTATTCCAATAAAATTATAGTGACGATCTCAATTTTAAATCCGTCTTGGGTTAAAATGGGCGCCTATGCCTAATTTTCAAAGTCCAGATCAAATTATTCGCCCGGAAATTCTTGCGCTTTCAGCTTATCATGTGCCGCCTGCAACTGGCATGATCAAGTTGGATGCGATGGAAAATCCTTATCCATTACCCGCTGTGTTAAGAGAAGAAATTGCACAGTTAACAGCCACTGTTCCAGTCAATCGCTACCCCGATGCCAGCGCCGCCTCGCTGAAAGCAGCACTACGCCAAGCATTAGCTATTTCTGATGAGATGGATATTCTACTAGGCAATGGATCGGATGAAATTATCCAGATTATCGCCATGGCAGCCGCAAAACCCGGCGCTGTACTCATGAGTGTTGAGCCTGCATTCGTGATGTTTCGAATGATCGCCACCTTCGCGAATATGCCGTATGTAGGAGTGCCGCTAAAAAAGGATTTTTCACTTGATCTGGAAGCCATGTTGGCAGCCATTGAAAAACATAAACCGGCAGTTATCTTCCTGGCTTATCCCAATAATCCGACAGGGAATTTATTTGATGCAAACGCCATTCTCACTATCATTCGGGCAACCTCAGGGATCGTAATAGTCGATGAGGCTTATCACGCTTTTGCTGATGCCAGCATGATCAACCAATTGACGCAATACCCCAATCTGTTATTAATGCGCACACTTTCCAAATTAGGCTTGGCAGGCTTAAGATTGGGCCTACTGATTGGCCGATCGGAATGGTTAACGCAATTGGAAAAGGTGCGTTTACCGTATAATGTTGGCATAATGACCCAATTGATTGCAGAGAAGGTATTACATCATACTGATGTGCTATTGGAGCAAGCAGAAGCTATCAAAGCAGAACGCACAAAAGTACGTCAGTATCTTGATACAATAGATGGGTTAGAAGTATTTCCTTCGGATGCTAACTTTATTTTGTTCCGGGTTCATACAGCGAGTAAAATTTTTCAAGCGCTTAAACAACACAGGATATTGATCAAGAATCTTGATGGCACACATCCTTTATTAGAAAATTGTCTACGTGTCACTGTAGGGACACCTGATGAAAATTCACAATTTTGCGAAATATTGCGCACCATACTCAGTAAAACTGTTTAAAATTCACCAAAAATTCCTTGTATTAATCAAATACTTTATTCTATGCGCCAGGCACAGGTAACACGAAATACGCTGGAAACTCAAATCAGCATTAATCTGAATTTAGATGGCACAGGTCGAGCTGTTTTAAACACAGGTGTGCCCTTTCTGGATCATATGCTTGATCAGATTGCTCGTCATGGCCTGCTAGACCTTGAAATCAAGGCCAAAGGCGACTTACATATCGATGCACACCATACTGTTGAAGACATTGGCATCACATTAGGCCAGGCTTTTTCTAAGGCAGTGGGTGATAAAAAAGGACTGCGTCGCTACGGTCATGCTTATGTGCCATTGGATGAGGCATTGTCTCGGGTAGTCATAGACTTATCGGGACGTCCCGGCTTAGTGTTACATATTGATTTTGTACGTGCTCGAATTGGTGATTTTGATGTTGACCTCATTAATGAATTTTTTCAGGGATTTGTTAATCACGCTTTGGTAACCTTGCATATTGACAATTTAACCGGAAAGAATGCACATCATCAGGCTGAAACGGTGTTTAAAGCATTTGGGCGATCATTGCGCATGGCTATTGAACAGGATCCTGCTGCAGCCGGTATTATTCCATCCACTAAAGGCACTTTATAAGTTACCTTGTTCTTAAACACTAGCATATGATCGATATTGCAATTGTTGATTATGGAATGGGCAATTTACGTTCCGTACACAAAGCACTTGAGCACGTTGCACCCACCGCATCCATTACGGTCACCAGTGATCCGGATATAGTGCAAAAAGCAAAGCGTGTAGTAGTTCCGGGACAGGGCGCCATGCGTAATTGCATGCATGAACTTGAAATTCGCGGACTACGACAGGCTGTCATGGAAGCAGCCACACACAAACCTTTTCTTGGTATCTGTCTTGGTTTACAAATGTTATTTGAAGAAAGCGAAGAAGGACAAACCAGAAGCTTAAACATACTGCCAGGAAAGGTGGTTCATTTTCCTGCTGCAGCCATGATCACTGCTGATGGACAGAAACTTAAAGTACCACACATGGGTTGGAACCAGGTATACCAGACGATTGAGCATCCTTTATGGGAAGGCATCGCAACAGATGCACGCTTTTATTTTGTACATAGCTATTATGTTGAAACAACTGACTTAGCGTCTATTGCGGCTCACAGTAATTATCCTTTTCCATTTACTTGCGCAGTTGCAAAGGATAATATTTTCGCTGTACAGTTCCATCCAGAAAAAAGCCAGTTGGCGGGATTGACGCTATTAAGTAATTTTGCCAAATGGACGCCACACTTCTACAATCAAAAAGTAGTAAAATAATTCTATTAATCAACTATTAACTCTGATTAAGCTATGCTGATTATCCCTGCAATAGATCTTAAAGATGGACACTGTGTTCGACTCAAACAAGGTGTCATGGAAGGTGCTACAGTTTTTTCCAAAGAACCTAGTGAGATGGCGACACATTGGTTGAATCAAGGTGCGCGAAGACTTCATCTTGTTGATTTAAACGGCGCCTTTGCCGGAAAACCAAGAAATGAAGCGGCGATTCGCGACATTGTACAAGCTATTGATGACCGAATTCCAATTCAACTAGGGGGTGGTATCCGTGATCTTGATACGATTGAACGTTATCTGGACAGCGGTATCACTTACATCATCATCGGTACCGCAGCCATCAAAATTCCTGGTTTCTTGCAAGATGCCTGCAATGCATTCCCAGGTCAAATTATGGTCGGATTAGACGCAAAAGAAGGTAAGGTAGCAGTCGATGGATGGTCCAAAATAACCGGTCATGATGTCATCGATCTGGCCTTAAAATTCGAAGGTTATGGCGTAGAAGCAATTATTTACACCGACATCGGCAGAGACGGCATGCTCAGCGGCATCAACGCCAATGCTACAGTCGAATTGGCCCGGCAATTAACCATACCGGTCATCGCCAGTGGCGGCATCACTAATATTGATGATGTTCACACATTGTGTGAAATTGAGTCAGAAGGAATTATGGGCGCCATTACAGGTAGAGCCATCTATGAAGGCTCACTGGATTTTAAGGAAGCGCAAATATTGGCTGATAAGCTCAGTGCGAGTAATAGTGTCGCATAAACAGTTTTTCAATTAAATCATCACTCATAATTTTTTATTGACTCTCATAACTGGCTTTTAAATCTGATGAGCCTCGCTAAACGTATTATCCCATGTCTTGATGTGACTAATGGACGTGTTGTTAAAGGTGTAAATTTCGTAGAATTACGAGATGCTGGTGATCCAGTTGAAATTTCGCGCCGCTATGATGAGCAAGGTGCAGATGAACTGACTTTTCTGGATATCACGGCCAGCTCAGATAATCGAGATCTGATTTTGCATATTATTGAAGATGTCGCCGCACAGGTTTTTATCCCTTTAACGGTCGGCGGCGGTGTGCGTCAAGTAGAAGATATTCGCAGATTATTGAATGCAGGCGCTGATAAGGTAAGCATCAACACATCGGCTGTGCTGAATCCGCAACTGGTGGCCGACGCATCCGATCATTACGGTTCGCAATGTATAGTTGTCGCTATTGACGCCAAGCAGGTTAACACTCAAGATAACTCAGTGCGCTGGGAAGTGTTTACTCACGGTGGCCGCAAAGCGACAGGTATTGACGCCATTGAATGGGCTAAAAAAATGCAATCCTTAGGAGCTGGTGAAATTTTACTCACTAGCATGGACAGAGACGGTACGCGCAACGGTTTTGATCTCAACTTAACACGCGCTGTTTCAGATGCAATCGACATACCGGTAATCGCCAGTGGAGGCGTCGGCAACTTAGATCATCTAGTGGACGGGATTCTGCAGGGACATGCCGATGCCGTGTTAGCAGCCAGTATCTTTCATTATGGCGAATTTACAGTGCAACAAGCCAAGCAGTACATGGCAAAGCATGGTATAGAAGTGAGATTGTAGTGCTAGAGTTACCAACATTGTTTATTTCTAGGAAGCATTAACATATTGATGCCTGATAATTGGCTTAGCAAAATTAACTGGACTGAAGATGGATTAGTCCCCGCCATTGCTCAAGAAGCTGGCAGTGGTAAAATTCTTATGGTTGCCTGGATGAATCGAGAAGCGCTAAGATTAACTGTAGAAAAACGTGAAGCAGTCTACTGGTCGCGTTCGCGTAAAAAACTCTGGCATAAAGGTGAGGAATCTGGGCATACTCAAACAATAAAGGACATTTATCTTGATTGCGATGAAGATGTATTGCTTCTCATTGTTGAGCAAATTGGCGGCATCGCTTGCCATACCGGACGGCATAATTGTTTCTTTCAGAAACTTGAGAATAATGAATGGGTTATTGCTGCCCCCGTTATCAAAGATCCAGATGAAATCTACCATAAATGACTGATCTAACTATCCTGCGCCGTTTGGCGCAAACCATTGAAGAACGCAAGCAAGCAGATGCGAATAGCTCATATGTAGCCAAGCTCCTTCATGGCGGACAAGACAAAATACTAAAAAAAATTGCGGAAGAATCTGCTGAGACGCTGATGGCCTCTAAAGATGGCAATACCAATCAAGTAATCTACGAAACAGCCGATCTATGGTTCCACTGTTTAATATTACTCGCCTATCATGGATTAACTCCTGACGATGTTTTGAATGAATTGGAAAGGCGCGAAGGCGTTTCTGGCATAGAAGAAAAAGCATCGAGGACAAAAGACTAAAGCATGGATAATTGTATATTTTGTAAAATAGCAAGACGAGAGATCCCCTCCAATAAAATCTACGAGGATGAAGAAATTCTTGCTTTTAATGACATCAATCCGGCTGCACCTATCCATTTCTTACTGATACCCAAGCTGCATATCGATTCATTATCTGCAACTGAGGATAATCATCAGGATTTGCTGGGTAAGATGTTATTATTAGCTCCCAAATTGGCAAAAGAACAAGGTTGCGAAGATGGTTTTCGCACAATTATCAATACCGGACGTGTAGGTGGGCAAGAGATATTTCATTTACATTTCCATATCATCGGAGGCAGGGAACGTTTGCCGGTAATGATTCATCACGGCTAAGCAGTACTGTCCCATTTAAAAGGAGAAAGCGATGGGTACCTTCAGTATTTGGCATTGGATAATCGTCTTGGCAATAGTTGTTCTGGTATTTGGAACTAAAAAATTACGCAATCTGGGCGGTGATCTGGGCAGTGCTCTAAAAGGTTTTAAAGAGGGTATGAAAGAACAGGATACTGACCCCTCGCCATTCCAATCGTCACATGTCAATGATCAAATCCTAGAAGTCGAAGCCAGAAAAGAAACAAAAGAAACTTCAGTACATACTGTGCATAAGGAAAGTCCCAAAGAAGAACAGCGCACAACGGTAAATCCGTCTTCCTCACCCATGCAATCAAGCAAGATATCAACTGAACTTAGCACAAATAATCCAGTGACTGAAACTGAAATCAAAGAAAAAACGCAAGCGAAAATTTAGCCACTGGGTCAATTTGCAGAATAAGATACGACCCTGCATCAGGTTAAATTAATCATTTCATTCATAAAGCTTCAGCCAATGGAATCGTATGTTTGATATCAGTTTCATGGAATTACTGGTCATTTCGATGGTTGCACTGATCGTGATCGGACCTGAGCGATTACCGACTGTGGCTCGTACGCTGGGGCACTTATATGGACGTTGCCGCAACTTCGTTTATCGTGTCAGAACCGATATCCATAATGAAATGCGCATGGAAGAATTGAAAAAAATGCAGTCCTCGGTAGAAGAAACCGCTGATTCAATTGAAAACTCTGTAAAGCAAAGCATTGATCAATTGAAAACAACCGTTAATGATGTCAAAGCTGAAGAAAAACTATCTACCTATTCATCTATTGCATCATCGCCCCATGCTGACTCACAACAACCGACCTCAAATATTAACGATTCATCTCACAACACTCTTGATAAGGAAAGAAAATAGCTACCCGATGATCACCCGATTTGATGAATCATTGATACTCATTCAATTTAACCCATTTTAGAAAAATCATCATGCTTGAGGGTTCATTCTTATCGCATTTAGTAGAACTACGCACCAGGCTGATACGTGCACTTGGCGGACTCATGCTCGGCTTTCTTCCTTGTGCTTTTTACGCGCGGGAACTCTACACTTTACTTGCACAACCCTTGTTGGAGAAACTGCCACAAGGTGGTCAGATGATCGCTACAGATGTAGCCACTCCCTTTTTCGTACCTATGAAAGTCGCCATGATGATGGCTTTTGTGATTACTTTACCGCATACTCTCTATCAAATATGGGCTTTTGTTGCGCCCGGGCTCTATTCTCATGAAAAACGTCTGGCACTGCCTTTGGTGTTTGGCAGCAGCTTTTTATTCTTTTGCGGAATGGCTTTCGCTTACTTCGCTGCACTTCCCCTGGTCTTTGAGTTTATTACCTATTTTGCACCGGAAGGTGTAGCCGTAATGACTGATATCGGAAAGTACCTGAGTTTTGTTTTATCCATGTTTCTCGCTTTTGGCGTCACTTTCGAAGTACCAGTATTTGTCATTGTTTTAGTTAGAACAGGCGTCATTACAATCGAGAAATTAAAAGAAATTCGCTCTTACGTCATCGTCGGAGCATTTGTCATTGCCGCCATATTCACTCCCCCTGACGTCATATCACAATTCATGCTGGCCGTTCCTTTGTGCCTTCTTTATGAGCTAGGCATTGTACTGGCCGGTTTTGTAATGAAAAACCACGACAAAGAAAACTTATCAGACATATCCAGAAGCACTGAGAAAAATCCATCAAGCAAAGAGGATTTACCGCCAAAAACGGATTAATCAATTACTTGCTTTATAGCTGACTAAATTCATGAGCGCTCACCATCTGAAACCAATCTGCTAATTTTTCATCCAATCCAATAGTTATTGATAGGTGTCATTCTATAAGGAGAGCAGCAATGTCGGACATTCTTTCGGGTATTGTTATCGCTAAGGCAGTAATTTTATCTACCCTAATTTACAGTATCTTTGCTGCCAACGCGGCATCCGCGCAATCCACCCAGATCAATAGCAATCGTCCACAATCTGGAACAAATGCACAGCCTCTATCAACGCGTCCTCTGCCCGAAAATCCACCAGATTTAGATAGACCGCCCAAAACAATTCATCGCACTGGTACTGCCATAGGTGCTCGAAATAGCATCAGCATTAAAAGTACCGATGCAGGCATCATACATCGACAACCTCCCTCTTCCGGCTGCATCAACTGTGGCATTATTAATTCTGTGAACAAAATAGGTCAGGGAAACAGCTTAAACGCGATCGCCAATGGCGTCGTTGCTGGAACCGTTGCTAGGGAAGTGCTTCGGCATTCACCCTATCCTTACGGCACCAATCATCCCCATGCAACAGGCAGCCCTCATGCACCGATCGGCGCACACGCGGCGAATCCTGGCAATCAGTATAGTGTTGGCGTTACCATGAATGATGGCAGCCAAACCATCATCACGCTTCCTGATGCAAGCAATTTCCAGCAAGGTGATAGGGTTCAATTAATTGATGGTATGCTGGTACTGGATCGGTAATAAAAGTTATCTGCGTTTAACGTGGAATCATCATTCTGACCATTTCTTTATCTAACAGCAATGGCATATGCTTTCTCAGACGATGCCAGATAATGGAGAACTTGAGTGAATTCTTCTACCCTCAAACAAATTGAATTACCGATTGAAGGGATGACCTGTGCTGCCTGCGCGTCACGGATAGAAAAGAATCTGAATAAGCTCCCTGGCGTCGAAGCGGTTGTCAATTTTGCCAACGAAAAAGCACATGTAAATTATGATGCTACTCAGACCAGAACAGATAAACTAGTCAATACGATAGAAAAAGCTGGCTTTCATATCGCACCACAATCGGTTCAGCTGCAACTGCACAAAATGACTTGCGCTGCTTGTGCGGGACATATTGAGAAAGCGCTGAATCAATTACCCGGCGTCACAGCTACTGTGAATGTGGCTACCGAAACAGCAAAAGTCAAATTCATACCAAGTCTGGCAACTATCGGTGACTTGATCAATGCCGTAATTCGCGCAGGCTATGATGCCATTGTAATCAACGAATCAGATCATGCGGAAGAAAAAATCCGGCGTTTGGCTGCTTATCAAGCTGAATTACGTTTATTCTGGGTTTCTGCTGCCCTCACTTTACCGTTGGCACTGCAAATGGGTGCAATGTTTTCAGGTCACGATATGGACATGCTCCCCGGATGGTTGCAATGGCTATTGGCAACCCCGGTGCAATTCTGGATTGGACGGCGTTTTTATATCGGAGGCTGGCATGCTTTGCGCAGTGGTGGAGCCAACATGGATGTGCTGGTTGCATTGGGCACCAGCATGGCATACTTTTATAGTGCCATCGTCACCGCTTTCGGGTTGAATCAGCATGTCTATTTTGAAGCCAGTGCGGCCATTATTACCCTTGTTTTATTGGGCAAATTGATGGAAGCACGTGCCAAGGGAAAAACTTCTGAAGCAATCGAAGCATTGATTAGATTGCAACCCAAAACGGCCCGCATTGAGCGCAATGGTGAAATTGTTGAAGTGCCGGCTAATAGCTTGCAAATCGATGATATCTTCATCGTACGCCCGGGTGAAAACCTGCCTGTTGATGGTGTCGTTATTGAAGGTGCTTCCAGCGTCAATGAATCCATGTTGACCGGTGAAAGTTTACCGGTCGGCAAGCAGGCAGGTGCAAAAGTGTTCGCTGCCACCCTGAACCAACAAGGGCTGCTCAAATGTCGTGCAACCAGCGTGGGAGCTCATACTCAATTGGCAGCCATCATCCATTTGGTAGAGGAAGCGCAGGGTTCGAAAGCACCCATTCAGCGCATGGCAGACACTATTTCTAGCGTGTTTGTACCCGTTGTTGTGGCCATCAGCATTTTCACTCTGGGAATAACCTGGTGGCTCACGCACGACTATGTTTCTGCTCTCATCAATGCGGTCTCGGTTCTGGTTATCGCCTGCCCTTGCGCACTGGGATTAGCCACACCCACTGCTATCATGGTCGGCACAGGACGCGGCGCGCAAATAGGCGTTCTGGTCAAGAATGCAGCCGCACTGGAACATGCCGAGAAAATTCAAACCATCATTGTCGACAAAACAGGCACATTGACCGAAGGCAAACCGGAAGTTACCGACATGATTCCAGCGAATACCATTCGTATACAGGATCTGCTGCAAATCGCCGCTTCATTGGAACAGGGATCAGAACATCCATTGGCTCGGGCAGTTCTGGATAGCGCACAGAAAATGCATAGGCAACTTTTATCCATTCAAGATTTCTCCGCGATCACCGGCAGCGGCATCACAGCCCGCATAGAAGGCACCCAATATCTGTTAGGATCACCTAAATTTCTGACTCAACAGGGTTTCACTTTGGATGAACAACAGATCTCCGCTCTACAAGCAGAAGGCAAAACCGTCATCGGAGTGGCATCCCTGTCTGAACATCACCCCCAAGTACTCGGCTATTTGGCCATCGCCGATCGCTTGCGGGATACTTCCCTGAAAGCGATTGAACGCCTGCAATCGATGGGGATTGATGTGGTGATGCTAACCGGCGACAATGCCGTCACTGCCGCTGCCATTGCCAAACGCACCGGTATTACGCACTACCGCGCGGAGGTTTTGCCACAAGACAAAGCTGCTGAAGTAAAAAAATTCAAAGCCAGCGGCCAATTTACCGCCATGGTGGGTGATGGCATCAACGACGCACCAGCTTTGGCGGCAGCTGATGTCAGTTTTGCCATTGGCGCCGGCTCGGATGTCGCCATTGAAGCGGCTGATATTACTTTGATTCGCAATGATTTGATGAGTGTTGCCGATGCGATTGCCCTGTCACGCGCCACACTCAAGAAAATTCGCCAGAATCTGTTTTTCGCTTTTGTCTATAATATCCTGGGTATCCCTCTCGCAGCGATAGGGATGCTCAATCCAGTCATCGCCGGCGCCGCCATGGCGATGAGCTCAGTGTCCGTGGTCAGCAATTCATTGCTATTGAAACGCTGGCAACCCGATCATTAAAAATTCATTTAAGGAAAATACATCAACATGCAAACCACCACCATCAAGATAAAAGGCATGACCTGCATGGGCTGTGTCAACAGCGTTAAATCCGTACTGACCAATCTGGCAGGTGTAGCACAAGCAGAAGTGTCTCTCGACCCTGCTCAAGCCATTATCCAGTATCACTCAGCTAAAACCAGCCTCCACCAACTCCATGAAACCATTATCGATGCGGGTTTTGAAGTGGCATCGTCATAGAAATAGCTGCCAACAATCCACTGCCACAACTATTTATTTAGAACTTCTGGAGCATAAAAAACAACCTATCGCTGCAGGTGTAAACGCAAACCCCATACACTGTTGACAGAATTTCGTTAAATGATCGTCTGAAATCAGCGATAGGAATTGAATTGAGGTATGTTGTCAAAAATGGAGTCCATGTATTTAAGCAGCGGCTAGATTTGTATAGTATCGCTGCGTAAATTGTGCAGGTGACAGATAACCTAATCTTTCCTGCTTACGCTGCCTGTTATAGAAGATTTCGATATATTCGGTAATCCCCTGAATGGCTTGTTGCCGTGTTTTGAATCTCCGATGATGCACCAGTTCGGTTTTAAGTATCCCCCAGAAGCTTTCCATCGGCGCATTATCATAGCAGTCTCCCTTGCGGCTCATGGAGGCGATCAT
>JAGOKN010000076.1 GCA_017994575.1 Nitrosomonas sp. | reverse complement strand
TTATTTTTGGCTTTGGTACTGTCATGGGGTGGGTAGTTGGTCTGGTGATTGTTTATCAGATACTTTTCACCGATATCGCCAATCATCGCAATGAATTTGCTACGCTGAAAGCCATGGGCTATGAACATGGTTATTTTGTGCGTGTGGTGTTTGCTTCGGCTTTCTTTCTGGCAGTTTTGGGGTTTATTCCCGGCTACCTAGTGTCATTGGGGTTGTACCACATGGCGGAATCCAAAATGTACATGCCCATGCCGCTGCCTTTTAGCAAAGTCACGACTGTGTTCATGTTCATGCTATCCATGTGTTTTATGGCAGGTTTACTGGCGATACGCAAATTGAAAGATGCCAATCCGGCGGATATGTTCTGATGTCTATCGTCATTGACGTCGAGCATCTAAATTTCAGCTTTGGCAGTGGCGTTTTAACGCAGCCGGTGCTGAAAGATGTCACGATTTCGATCGAGAAAGGTGAAATCGTACTGATCACCGGACCTTCCGGTTCTGGAAAAACCACATTTCTGACCATCATCGGCGGTCTGCGCCAGGCTTTCCACGGTAGCGTGAAAGTACTTGATCAGCAATTCATCAATAGTAGCGAACAAGTCAAAGTCAAAACCCGCCAGCAGATCGGTTATATTTTTCAACAGCATAATTTGTTGAAATCTTTGACTGCGTTGCAAAATGTCAGCATGACGCTGGAGATCAATACTGCCATGACCGAGCACCAAAGACGCGAGCGGGCGGCAGAGATGTTGATTGCCGTGGGACTTGGCGACCGACTCGATTACAAACCAGATCAGCTTTCCGGCGGACAGCGGCAACGTGTTTCGATTGCCAGAGCGCTGGTTGGTCAACCCAAGATTATCCTAGCCGATGAACCAACGGCTTCGCTGGATAAACAAAGCGGTTATGAAGCGGTTAATCTGCTGAAGCAATTAGCTAAGGAATCACAAACCACCATCCTGCTGGTAACGCATGATTACCGCATTCTGGATATTGCCGATCGAGTGGTGGAATTGGAAGACGGCATGATTAAGCAGGTGTGACTGTGTCATGCCATGAGTTTCGATGCTTCTTATGTCTGCTTGGCGAGCATCAGTTAATTGATTTCTTGTTCGTCACTAAATAAATAGTTACCGATTGGTTGTAATTGATTGATATATTAACGTAATTCGTCTAAATCATCATTGCTTTATCGCCTTCTGTTTTGCGATAGCCTGTGGCGTCAGAATTCCTATGTGCAATGCGCCAACAATCGTGGTTGGATGCGCTCTAACTTCCTAAGATCCAGAATGAATTAGTTCTGTTTTCTGACTTTCTTCCAGATTTAGCCATTTTTTTTTGTAGGTAACCTAGCGGATATCTTTTGTTTTTGATGCTTCCGTTCTGGAGATGACTATGAAAAATTATATGCTAAGCGGCTTGGTGCTTTTATTATTAATGTTAATGACGCAAGGCGCTTTTGCGCAAAAGCGGATTTATCTAGCTCCCGACGATCATACTGACTATATGTGGACGGCTGATGAAGCGACCTACGAAAATGCTTTTCTAACCATGACGGATTATTATCTCGACCGGATGGATGCCACTGAAGGAAATGCGCCGCCGTATCAAGCGCGTTGGAATGCTGACGGCAGTTTTTGGATGTGGATTTATCAAAAGAACCGCACAGCACCGCAGTTCCAGAGACTGATTAAGCGCATAAACGACGGACATTTCAGCATGCCGCTTAATGCCTTGGTACTGTCAAACGGCGGCACGCCGGCAGAAGCGGTTCTGCGCGGCATGTATTATCCGGGACTCATTCAGCGCACTTATGGCGTTGATTTTCCGATTGCCATTGCTATGGAGAATCAGACGCTGCCTTATGGTTTGTCTTCGCTCTGGGCCGGTTCAGGAGCAAAATATTCCTGGAAAGGGGTTTGCGGATGCGCTTCGCATGTGCCTCACCTGAGTAACCGGGATCGCGAGACCTATTATGTCGGTGGGCGCGACGGCAGCCGGATTCTGATGAAATGGAATTCGCTGCTAACCAACAATAACTCGATCGGCGGTTATGCCGAGGGACGCAATCCCTTCACCACGGTTGATTTTGTGGAAAATAATGCGTCGTTCAAAGCCCGTCACCCTTTTCCTGTTATCGGAATCTTCGGTAAGGGAGAAGATGATTTAAAAACGACCGACAATGTTTTTGTCACCGCCGCGCAGCAATTAACCAATGCGAATCGCCAAGTCATCGTGTCGAATCAGCTCGATTTTTTTCAGGATTTTGAAATTAATCACGGCGCGGAATTGGAAACCTTTGCAGCAAGCTATGGGAATGAATGGGAACTCTATTCGGCTTCGATGTCGGAAGTTTCCGCAAGAGTGAAGCGTGCCGTGGAGAAACTGCGTAGTGCCGATGCGCTGGCTACGCTGGTTTCCTTGAAAAGACCCGGTTTTATGGATAGCCGCATTGCCGCCCGCGATAAGGCCATGATTAATTTTGGCTTATATTATGAACATAACTGGACTGCGGATGGTCCGGTAACGCGTACCGCCAGAGCCAATTGGCAGCGTAAAATCCAAGGTGAAATTACCACCTACGTCAATAAACTACACAACGATGCGAAAAATCAGCTGGGTGCAATGATAGCTCTTAGTGGCACCAACCCCAGGTTTTATGTTTTTAACAGTTTGAGTTGGGCACGGACCGATTACGCTGATTTCTACGTCAGTGATACCAGCGCGGTTCATGTTGTCGATATCGCGACCGGTCAGCAAGTGCCTTCTCAGTATGTCACGGTCAATGGGCGAACCCATCTGAGAGTTCTGGCCAGCAACGTTCCTTCGGTAGGCTATAAAGTATTTGAAATCAGAAGCGGTGCCGGCACTGCATTTCCAGATGCTGCAACCATCAATGGCAATGTCATTGAGAACGATTTTTACCGCATCACGGTTTCAAGTACCGGTGCAATTACTAGTCTGATTGATAAAAAGCGGGCAAATCGCGAATTTGCGCGGACGATTAATGATCGCGCGATCAATGATCTGGGTGGAATCGGCGGGAGTTTGACGGTGGAAAACGTCGGGCCCGTTAGCGTTACGCTGCTAGCCACTTCGATGAATCCACACACACTGGTTTCGCGCATTACTTTGGTTAGAGGCACTAATCGCATCGAAATTGACAACAATATCCTGCAGAATTTTGGCGAAACGTTGACATGGGGTTATTCATTCAACATTGATACACCTGATATTTGGCACGAGGAAGTCGGTGCGGTGATTCGCGCCAAGCTACTGTCAGATGGCGGTCACTATTCGCCGAGAAATGCGCGTTATGATTGGTTGACGATCAATCACTTTGCCGATATGTCGGGCGGCGGGGTAGGTGTTACGCTGTCGAATGCCGATGCTTATTATATGCAATTGGGCAATAGCACACACACGGTACTGGATACCACGACACCGCAATTGAATATTTTGGCAGGCGGACAGGTGGATGGCCCTAATTTAGGTATCCCCAATCAGGGAGGACATGCCAAGTTTTTGCAAAGATTTGCCTTGCAAACACACGGTGTATTTAACCAAACTTCGGCGATGAAATTTTCGCTCGAGCATCAGAATCCATTGGCCACTAGCCGAGTGACAGGAACCGATCCATCTTACAATGAGAAGAATTATTCATTTTTGACGATTTCAGATCCGGATGTGTTGTTGTGGGCTTTGAAGCCAGCCGAAGACGGGATCAGTCAGGGCGCCATCGCACGGGTCTGGAATCAAGCCAATGCGGCGCGCAACTACACTTTGTCATTGGCGCCAACCATTGTGTCGGGAAAAAGGACGACGCATATTGAAACCGATATCGCCGATGCCAGCATTGTCAATGGAAATTTGTCAGCATCACTGACCGGCAATCAAATACAAACGCACCGATTACAATTTCGCTAATTGAGTGAATGCCATCAGCAGCAAGTCATGCGAGTGGATAGTGTAGCTGTGTGACCGATGCACCCGAGCGGTTGAATTGACTTCCGCTTGGGTGCTTTACTTTACGTTAGGTCGTTCGATACCTAAATCTTTTTAAATTCAACCACGGCTTCAACATGTGGCGTATGCGGAAACAGGTCGACAAGTTGAATATCCACAATCGACCAGCCTTGTTGATTAAATGCCCAGGCATCGCGGGCAAAGGTTTCTGGATTGCACGAGATGTAGAGGATCGTTTTCAACGAAATAAAGCTATCAAAAAAACCCTGCAGTTTTTTCAATCCGGAGCGGGGTGGATCGAGAACCAAAGTTTCTGCGTCAATAACATGTTTTTTGATTTTTTTCCAGATCATGGGTTGAAAAAGATCGGTAACCTGAGGATGAACCTTGGCGAAGTTTCTGGCTTTGAGCGATTGAATGGCACTGCTTTCCGATTCGTAAGCGAAGATCGCGGTGCAATTCGATTCAGCGATGATTTGCGTGAAATTGCCGGAACCGCAAAATAACTCCACGACTTTGCCCAAAGGAGTGTTTTGTGCGAGTTTTTGTCGTAACCAGTTCTGCATCCACAGGTTCTGGCTGGTATTGCCCTGTTTGAACGGGCGTTTCTGATTGATGTGAATTGCTTCTGGCGGCAATTCGTCGTCCAATTCAATGACATTCAAATCCTCCCCGGGGTCGCTTTGCCAAGCCGTGTTGGGTAACCGCATGAGGGCCGTTTTTAATAATTTTCTGCAGGAATCATTGAGCACAATGCAATCATCGATTGGTGCGATCTGATGAGAGTGCTCCGAGATAAAACCCAATTGCACGCCATCCGTTTTCAACTGACAGCGGTTGCGGTATCTATAAGTTTGCGGGGCAGGGTGAACAGCGCTGATGGTTAATTGTGTGGTGTCAAATCCGACTCTTTTCATTGCATACACAAAGCGATTCCTTTTTTGCTCAAGTTGGCTTGTATAATCGGCAATCATCCAGGGGCAACCCGTACAGGCATTTTCCTCCAGACTGATGTACTGGCAGGCAGCAGCTTGTCTTTGTGCGGATGACTGGATGAGATGAATGAGTTTGGCGTAAGCGAATTTTTTATTGTTCAGCGGCTTATCGATGACTTCAAATTCACCGACATCTCCCGGCCAAGTTCCGGAAACAAAATAGGATATATTATTCTGGTCGTTTTTGACGACGCCCAGACCTTTTTGTGATAAATGTGTAACGCTGCCTGTGAATTTCATAGTGAATAATGAGTGATTGTTTTGTTGATAAGGAAAATCGGTGATGACCAATCCCTACGAAAATTTTAAAAAAGATCCTGAATTGCTAAAGAATGATCTGACACTGTTACAGTATCAGGTAACGCAAAAGGCCGGAACGGAACCTCCTTTCCAGAATGAATACTGGGATCACAAAGCGGACGGGATTTATGTTGACATTGTATCGGGTGAGCCGCTGTTTGCGTCAATTCATAAATTTGACTCGGGCACCGGCTGGCCCAGTTTTTACCGGCCGATCAATGAGCAATATATCCAGCTTAAAAGTGATTTTGAGTTGTGGGTTCCGCGCACGGAAGTGCGCAGTCGTTATGCGGACAGTCATTTGGGGCATGTTTTTAATGATGGTCCGCTGCCGACCGGCATGCGCTATTGTATAAACTCTGCGTCATTAAAGTTCATTGAAAAGAAAGATTTAGCGATCATGGGTTATGGGGAATTGGCAGCATTGTTTGCGCAAGATGTGAATAAATAGGATGAATCATGACTGATAGTGATTCACCTGTCGACGAATTATTTACTGCACAGCGACTGCCGTCCTTATTGCAAGCAATTATTTGCTTTACCGGGGTGTTCTTGCTGATTTCCCTGGGGATGTTTGTGTATGCTATCAGCATTCATGCCATTCTATTTTTGGCACTGGTTTGGGTTTGCCTGCAAACACGATGGCTGGGCTATGCCTTTGCCGATATCCGGCGCATGATGGACGATGGCATCATCAAAGCACTGCCGGCGATTTACATTTTTTTGCTGATCGGCATGGTGATTGCCAGCTTCATGCAAAGCGGCACAATTGCAAGCCTGCTTTATTTCGGCATCGATCTGCTTAATCCGACGATTTTCCTGGCTGCTGGTTTTATCCTGTGCGGCTTGATGTCGTTGGCCACAGGTACTTCCTGGGGCACAGCGGGAACGATTGGCGTGGTGTTGATTGGTATTGGCGATGCGATTGGTATTCCGTTGCCTTTGGTAGCAGGCATGATTGTTTCCGGCGCTACGTTTGGCGATAAATTGTCACCGATTTCAGATACCACCAATCTGGCGGCCATGAGTGCCGGGACTCATCTTTACCGGCATATCGGCTCGATGCTGTATACCACTACGCCGACATTTGTCATTGTGTTGGGCATTTTTGCGCTATGGGGGGTGCAATACGGTGCAAATGCATTGCCGACAGATCACATTGCAGAAATTCGCGCCGCGCTGTCGGGTGCTTATCAGTTAAATCCATGGGTGACATTGCTGCCATTGTTATTAATGTTTGGCTTGAGCATTAAACGCTATGCTGCGGAAGTCAGTATGTCGTGCAGCATATTGCTGGCCATGTTGATAGCTATCATGTATCAGGAGAAGGATGGGATTGAGGTGATCAATGCCCTGTGGATGAATTCAGCAGGCACCACAGGGATCGCCAATATTGACGATCTTCTTGGGCGTGGTGGAGTTTACAGCATGGCATGGACGTTATTGTTATCCATCATGGCATTGGCACTGGGCGGTATTATGCACCACGCGGGATTTCTGCGTGTGTTGCTGGAGAGTGTCATTGCACGCATCCAGCGGATTAGTACATTAATTGCCACGACCATTGCATCCGGATTGATTGGCAATATGGCGATGGGAGAAGCTTATATTTCGATCATTCTGAACTGTCAGCTCTTCAAAAGTGCATTTCAGGAAAGGAAATTAGACCGGGCGATATTGTCACGTTCGGTAGAAGAAGGCTCCACGTTGACCACGGGTCTGATTCCCTGGACCACAGCAGGTACTTTCTATGTGGCAACCCTTGGCGTACCAGTATTGGATTACGCGCCATATGCCTTGTTGAATTTGCTCAATCCTGTGATTTCAATTGGCATGGCGATATTGGGGATTGGCTTGCTGCGAGACAGCGGCCATGTGTCGGAAGATTAATGTTTGCTAAACACACAATGCAGGACAGTCGTGAATATGATCTTGTGCATCAATAATGCATGTTGAATCGGATCAGCATGCGAGCTATGGGAGGATTTTATATGCAAGAGGAAACAACTCGGCAGAGTCATTGGAAAGAGGTAATGATGATCCTAATGGTGCTGGTTAGTGGCTTTTTGTTGTCGTTTATAGGTTTTGGCATACTTTGGAGCGGCATTGCATGGCATTATCAGATGCTGATGTTTTTTCCCTTCCTTGTATTGTCATGGATTTTTTCTCGCTGGAGAAAGGGGGCGTCGGATGCTTGTGTATCTTTATTCTTAGGTGCAGCACCAGTGGGAATTTTGATGACTCAGTTTCGAGATACAAATGGTTCGCACTTAATGCCTATTTTGGTGGTTTTGACTTGGATTCTAGGCATTCTGGGAGGTTATTTTCTGGGAAAAATATCACTGGATACACAGTCGAAACCAACGAATGATATTACCTCATCCGAGCACGAAAGATGAGTAGTTTCCGTCTCGAACTTAAAGTCCCACCCGTAATGCTCGCACTTTTGTTTGCATGCGCTATGGGATTTGTTGCCTGGATTTGTCCATGGGCGACTGTGGAGATCCCTCAGCGGATATTTTTGGCATTGGGAGTATGGGGAGTCGGATTTGCATTGATTATTGCCGGTGCTGCTACATTCATTTCAGCCAAAACGACGGTCAATCCTTTCACGCCGGAGTTGGCCACATCAATGGTCACCAGCGGGATTTATCGATTGAGCCGGAATCCTATGTATGTTGGGATTTTATTAATACTTGCCGCATGGGCTGTTTATTTAGCAAATATCACGTCAGCTTTTTGGTTGCCCTTGTTTGTTGGGTATATGAATCGATTCCAGATCATTCCGGAAGAAAATGCTTTATTGACAAAGTTTGGCAGTGCCTATGCCAGTTATCTGAAAACCGTGCGGCGATGGATATGAGATTCTGATGGGTGATATCAATTAATTGCCACAAATCAGAAATCTTCTTTTTATCCATTACTCGATTTATTAGTTCGGCAATTTTTGTTCGTTATGTAAGCGATATCATTGTGGTAGTCAGTTTGACTTACCTCTTGACGAAGATAGTATGTCTGACTACTATAAAGAAGGAAGGCAGTATATGCTATTGCTTTTTCTTTACGTTTCTTTAACCATTTTAAGGGCTTATTATGTTACAGTTTAAAAAGACGTTGTTAAGTAGTATTGCTCCGGTATTGTTATCCGTTACATTGGCAAGCCCAGTGATTGCTTCCGATGCACATCATGCTCATCATAAAGATCATAATTTTGGTGCTTTTACGAAAGAAAATGTATTGCTGACACCAAAGGATTATCGTGAATGGATTTTTGTGGGTGCACCAGTGACACCAAAAGATATGAATGATGGAAAACCTGCATTTCCTGAATTTCATAATGTTTACATTGATCCAACAAGTTGGAATCACTGGAAGAAAACGGGTGAATTCCGTGATGGAACCGTGATCGTTAAAGAATTAGTAAGCGTAGGTTCAAAAGAGGCAGCCAGTGGAAATGGATATTTCCCCGGTGATTTCAATGGAATTGCTGCCATGGTGAAAGATTCCAAGCGCTTTGCAGATAAACCTGGAAACTGGGCGTTTTTTGGTTTTGAATCCTATGAAGCCAAGCAAGGCATACTCCAGGCTGATGATGCATGTGCAGCTTGCCATAAAGCAAATGCTGCGCAAGATATGGTATTTACCCAATATTACCCTGTGTTGCGTGCTGCCAAGCCAGGAAAAAAATAATTAACTGATGGCTATGGGTCACATATAGTTTCCTGAGAAAGGCAATTTGACAAACTAGAAAAGTCAAGTTGCCTTTTCTACATGCATAATTCATAAGCATTCAATCGATATACCAGCACAAGTATTCATCTCGATTGAGATAACGTTCTCGTTATTGTTTAGAAATTATTTTTCCAATTACGTAATTCCGTAAAAATATCCAAAGGTGTTAAGAGTATTTTGTCAGTATATTTTTGCACACTATCTATAATTTCCGGTTGATCACAACGGAGGAAAGGGTTGACGGTTTTTTCAAGTGCCAGCGTCGTAGGGATAGTTGGAATATTCTGACGGCGAAGTGCTTGCATCGTGACTTCAAGTTCAGCGAGTTTTAGATTTTTTGGATCAACTGTCCTTGCAAAATAGATATTATTGAGCGTGTATTCATGCGCACAATAAACCAGGGTGTCATCCGGTAACCGAGAAAGCTTCTTCAATGAGTGGTACATTTGTTGAGCGGTTCCTTCAAATATGCGCCCGCAACCGCAAGCGAACAGGGTATCGCCACAAAATAAATGCTTTATTGGATTGGTTCCATAATAAGCAATGTGTCCTCGAGTGTGTCCAGGAATTTCTAATACGGTAAAATCGAGCGACATTGCCTGCAAATTAATTTGATCGCCTTCTCTGACAGGATGCGTTACAGTTGAAATAAGCTCGTGCATTGGCCCATAGACTGGAGCATCGAACAATTTAAGTAACTCGGCATTACCTCCTGTATGATCGTTATGATGATGAGTAATTAGAATTGCACTTAGTTGCAGCTTGTTAGTGTTAAGGTATTCAATGACCGGAGATGCAATTCCTGGATCTACGACTATTGCGTGATTATTATTGTGAATAACCCATATATAATTATCCTTGAAGGCATGGATTGGATAAATGTTCTGCATGTCATTTCCATTTAGTTGATTTAATTTACTGGATAATTTACTTAAGCGATTTGGAAACAAGTACAAAATTCAAGTATGGTTAATGGAAAATAATGGCGGTTCATAATGTGCATCCCTGGTTTAAATCCTCTCTTGGTCAATATTTAATTGAGCATGAGTATCGTTATTTTGATCAAGTTGTAGTCAATATTTTTGGTTATAACGCAGTGCAAATCGGGTTGCCTCAATTCAATTTTCTTCGACTCAATAGGATGCCTCTACATTTCTCCGTGGGGCTTGATAATCAGGCATCTTTGCTGGCTACACCTGACTTTCTTCCCATCCAGACGAATAGTATGGATCTTGTGATTCTGCCACATGTACTTGAGTTTAATGCTAATCCACATCAAATTCTGCGGGAAGTGCACCGAATCTTGATTCCTGAAGGGCACATTATCATATCGGGTTTTAATCCATTTAGCTTGTGGGGAAGTTGCCACTACTTAAAGTCGATGCATCGAGAATTTCCTTGGAATGGAAATTTCATTGCCTTGTCAAGATTGAAAGATTGGTTGAAATTATTGAATTTTGAGATGGCTGGGGGGCGATTAAGTTGTTATACGCCACCACTGCAACAGGAAAAATGGCGCCAACGATTTCATTTTATGGAAGCAGCAGGCGATCGTTGGTGGCCAATCTCAGGAGGGGTGTATTTTCTGCATGCGATTAAACACATGCATGGTATGCGAATCATTAAGCCCGGTTGGAAGAATTGTTTTGATCCTAAGGAGAAAATGGCGCCTGCTACACAGAAATTTAATAATGTTTCTTCTGATAAGCAGTCATCCGATCACTTGAATTAGAGTGATGAATTAAAGAACGAGTAAGTATGAGTGGTTCTAAAATTGTCGAGATTTATACAGATGGTGCGTGCAAAGGAAATCCTGGCGTTGGAGGATGGGGGGCACTACTGAGATATGCAGGCCAGGAACGTGAAATTTTCGGTGGTGAAAAATTAACGACGAATAACCGCATGGAATTACTTGCCGCAATACGTGCTTTAGAATCTTTAAAGCGTCCATGCAAAGTGCATTTGCATACAGATTCGCAATATGTGCAGAAAGGTATTAGTGAGTGGATTGAGTCATGGAAAATGCATAATTGGCGTACGTCAGCAAAGAAACCGGTGAAGAATGACGATCTTTGGAAATTATTAGATCATTTAACGCAGCGCCATGAAATTGAATGGTGTTGGGTGCGCGGTCATTCTGGACATCCTGAGAATGAGCGAGCAGATGAATTGGCAAATCGTGGAGTTGAAATGATGGTATCTGAAGAAATGAGAAACAATCTGAAACCTTAGCATGCGCCAAATAATATTAGATACTGAGACAACAGGCTTGGATCATAGGCAGGGACATCGTATTGTGGAAATCGCAGCGGTTGAGTTAAGTAATAGACAGCTGACCACTCAGCATTTTCACTATTATCTTAATCCCGAACGGGATAGCGATGAAGGCGCTTTGCAAGTACATGGTTTAACCACTGAGTTTCTTAGAAACAAACCTAAGTTCAGTGAAATATCCAAGGAATTCTTGAATTTCATCACCGATTCCGAATTGGTCATCCATAATGCCTCCTTTGATGTCGGCTTTCTGAATCATGAATTAAATCTAATCAATTTAAAGACATTGGATAAGTATTGTTTATCAATAATCGATACATTGAAGTTGGCGAAAGAGCTTCATCCTGGTAAACGTAATAATCTTGATGCTTTATGTGATCGTTACAATATTGATAATTCCAAGCGTACGCTACATGGTGCACTGTTAGACGCCGAGTTATTGGCAGAGGTTTATCTTGCCATGACACGCGGACAAGAAAGCCTGTTGATGGATCTGGAGCAATTTGTACCTATCCTAAATTCAGTAGAAAATTTGGATAATCTCAACTTAAAA
The DNA here is from genome assembly GCA_017994575.1 of Nitrosomonas sp. Classification (GTDB taxonomy): domain Bacteria; phylum Pseudomonadota; class Gammaproteobacteria; order Burkholderiales; family Nitrosomonadaceae; genus Nitrosomonas. The sequence continues at coordinate 1,927 of JAGOKN010000076.1, read as the reverse complement.
ATAATTGAAGCCACAGCTCAAGAATGTGCCCAACATTTCATGGTATTAGACAATATTGCGCGCGAGAGTAACAATAAATGTTTGTGGGATAGACTTAATGCTGAAAATTCTGTTGAGAATCAAAAAGAATAAAGGTTTTTTTATTGAAAATAAAGTATGCTCAGAAAATAATGAGGTTTTACTAAACAGTGTTTAGTAAAACCCGAGCAATCTGGATTTGTTTTATTTATCAATTTAGCTATAAAGCTATAAGAAAAATAAATTTAGAATCCAAGGCTAGCTAATAAGTCATCAACCTGATCTTGATTGCATAATACATCGCTACGCTTCTCTGGATTTGTTACGGGTCCATTTAATAATCCTTCTTCCGAAACCATAACCTTCTTAGTAGGAACATTTGCAAGTAATAAATCAACGAGATCTTTCTCTAAGCTTTGTACCATATGAGTGATTTTCTTTATCACTTGACCTGTTAGATCTTGAAAGTCCTGCGCCATCATGATTTCCAGTAACTGTGCATTAGTAGCATTTGTTTGAGCAGGGATATTATCGAGATAGTGTAATGTATCTACCAATAATAGTTTAAATTTCTCTGTGTCAGGTTTAGCTTGTTGAGTTTCAAGGGCTTCTTTCCATTGCTTCGATAAATGAATAGCATCTGTAGAAAGTTTTTCTTGAATAGGCATGGCAATTTCTGTGGCGTTGAGTGTACGATCGGCGGCTTGTTTAGTTTTGATTGCTACATAGGTAAGCTTGTCTTGTGCTTCAGGAACTTCAGCAGCAATTAATTCAAGTTGTTTATCGTACCCAAGTTCACGTAAGCTATCATGTAAAGTGCGCGTTAATTGGCCAATCTGATCAATGACTTTCTTATCATTTGTTGCAAGTTCAAATTCTTCAATATCTTTACTTACTGATGCTAATGTTGCTTCAGCAAGCTTAATAGATTTTGGATTGATTTCTTCTTGAGAAGCACCTTCAGCTTTTTTTTTCATAAGGCGTTTTGTATTCATTCTGGACTCAATGGTTTGTTATGAAAAGAGGTGTCATATTGGAGATCTCTGCATAACTGTGTTTTTGACCTTTTCTGCTCATTTCCATCATAATTAAATCAAATGCTTACAGAGTTCACACATTCGATAAAGCCAGTTATGCAAAGGTCTCTATTGTTAAGTCGAGGCTTTGTTTTCCATATTCTGGAAGATTTTATTTAATTTCTCATCAAGAGTAGCCGCGGTAAAAGGCTTAACAATATAACCACTTGCACCAGCCTGTGCCGCTGCTACAATATTTTCTTTTTTAGCTTCGGCGGTTACCATAAGTACGGGGATTTTTTTCAATGCTTCATTCGCGCGAACATTTTGAAGCATAGTGAGCCCATCCATGTTGGGCATATTCCAATCAGATACAATAAAATCAAAATTGCCATCCTGTAGTTTGCGTAATGCAACTGCGCCATCTTCCGCTTCATCAACATTGACAAATCCAAGTTCTTTTAAAAGGTTGCGAACGATTCTACGCATAGTAGAAAAGTCATCCACTACCAAGAATTTTAAATTTTTGTCAGGCATTTTTTTCTCCGTAAGTAAGCTTAATTTTTATATATGATCAAAATTTCTTAAGCTCTAGAATTAGCTAATAAACATATCCATATGGTTTTCTGGGTGTTTTTTTTATCGGCAATTCTTGGTAAAAGTTTAGTGTAAATCTAAAGAATTGTTCTAACGGACTGAAGAACATGAATATAAGTTTTCAGTATTTTGAGTGTATCCCTCCAACCCCACCACCTACCCACATTCCTTCAACAATGCTTCAATAGCCTCTGGTGCGAACGGCAGCAATTCATCGATCCGGCTGTTAGGCCAGGTGGGGAGATTATCGAGGGTGTCGGCTAGCCATTGTGCGGGGTTGAGGCCGTTGAGTTTGG
>JAGOKN010000140.1 GCA_017994575.1 Nitrosomonas sp. | reverse complement strand
ACATTTGGACGGATTGCTCCCCTTAATGGTTGATCCACGAAGATTTTGTTGGCTGCTTTTTTCAGATTCATGCAGATACTTTTCAGTATCACTTGGGCGTTGACTTTTACCGTACCGAAGTAGCTGGCGCGTCCCATTCTGAATAAGCGTTTGATTGTGCCGAAACACTGTTCGACAATATAGCGTTTTTTGCTGATCAATTGATTCGCCAGCTTCTGTCGTGACGAAAGTGGATTGTTTTTATACGCGCGATGCATGATTGCGCTCTTGATCTTTTGCTTTCTTAGAAATTGCCGATTGGCATTGCTGGCAGATCCCTTGTCGGCATACACCCGATTCGCCTCGATATGCGCGACATCGATAGCTGCTTCGAAATGTATCATTTCGCTCTGGTTGGCAGGAGCGGTGTGAATCCCGCGCACATAGCCGTCTTGAGCATCCACTACCAGATAACTGCGGTAGCCAAACTGCGACTTCTTGCCTTTCTTTAGCCAGGTCGCATCCGGATCCGCACTTTGTTCTTCGGTGCAGCTGATTCCAGGCTGACTGCCATCTTCAAACTGAACAGCCTTACCTTCGGCATCCACCTCCAGGGTGATAGTCTTTTTAGGGCGTGCCGCTGACTCAATCAGCGTGGCATCAATTACCGCTCCCGTCGCACCCTTGATCATCAATCCGTGTGATTGAAGCTGTTCATTAATAGAGGCCAGCAGATCATCTAGCCGGTCGCCGCTCACTAGCCGGTTACGGAACCGGCACAAAGTAGTTTCGTCCGGTATCGCGTCCGATAAGGACAATCCACAAAATTGCAGAAAATCAATACGTACACTCAGCGCTTGCTCCAATGCCGCATCCGACAAGCTATGCCACTGCCCTAGCAGTATCGCTTTGAACATCATCAGCGCATCAAATGGTTCCTGTCCTCCACCATGCGATAACTCGCGTTTGTATAAACCCCTAAGCTTCGGACGTAACTCCTCCCAGTCAATCAGGGCATCTATCTTCATCAGAATATTATCTCGCTTCAATCGCTCTGCCAATTCCAGTGTTCCAAAACTCATCTGCATCTTTTGCTCCAACCCTCTTTTAACTGCCTCTATTTTAGTCGTTATTGCGCTGGCAGGCGAGGTTGTGCAGGAGTCTTTTAGGTATGCATAGTTTCATGAAATTCGAAATTTCATAAGATGGAGGATGGGCATGGAATTACTCTGCACACAACATAGTTAGGAATTTAGGGAGTAATCAGTTAAGGAAACGCTGATTAATACACCGCACACGAAGGGCTAAGCGAGCGGTTTTGGGATATTGGCTTAAAATTTGCCATATTCTGGCTTAAATTGCGCTATTTCTTGCATTATTCCCCTCATTTTTGTCTTTAAGACGCAATCTGGCTGTCAGAGCCACATAACCACCGGCGAGCCAGCAGCAAGTTGGCAAGCCCAAACAGTGAAAACATCTGAGCATTATTTTTGGCCATTCCTTTGTGGCGGGTTTTGCGATGCATGAACAGATTCTTTGCGACATGAAAGGGATACTCAACCTTGGCGCGAATGCTGGCTTTTGTATGTTCAAGCTTCTCAATCAGTTCGTCTACTGTTGTTTTGGGCGATGCCTTGCGCTTGGAAGAGCGCATCGCAATATGCCAGGTTATGGGCAATGCAAGATTCTCTTCTCGTTTTTCAACGCCTAGATAGCCCGCATCACCAAACACATCGGTTTCATCACCATGCAGCAGCGCCTGTGCCTGAGTAACATCGTGGACATTGGCTGCCGTTCCGATCAGGGTGTGAGCAAGCCCTGACTGCGCATCGACACCGATGTGTACCTTCATACCGAAGTGCTATTGCTTGCTTTTCTTGGTTTGATGCATTTCGCTATCGCGCGGACCTTCCTTGTTCTTGGTCGAAGGCGGGGCGGCAATCAGCGTAGCATCAACAATCGTACCTTCGCGAAGAAATAGTCCGCGTTCAGCCAGGTGTGCATTGATTGCATCAAAGATGGATTCCGTCGGATGATGTGCTTCCAGCAAATGGCGAAATCTCAGCAGAGTCGTCGCATCCGGCGCCCCTTCCCGATTCAGATCAATACCAACAAAGCGACGAATTGCTTGGCTATCGTATACAGCATCCTCGGCGCCTTCATCCGAAAAACCAATGCACTGTTGCACAATATACATCCGCAGTATCCGTTCCAGACCAATCGGTGGATGACCTCGCCTACCGTTAACCGGATAGTACGGAGCAATAACATTTAACACAGATGTCCAGGGTGTTGCAGCTTCAATTTCAACCAGAAAACGATCTCGTCGGGTTTGTTTCTTCTTTGCCGCATATTCAGGTCAGAAAAGCTTGATTGCATCGCTCTATTCCATATTTATCAATGTCTATGTATTTTATCAAACCTCTGCAACTCAATTCGATGCGATCGAATAGATCAGTGTTTCCCTAAGTTTTTAAATAACATGGATTGACGCTGGTAGAGGCAGCAAAACCATTGCCGCTGACTTAGCTTGAGTCAGCGCTATCCAGTGTAAAATGAAAATTGACAGAAGTGAAGATGGAGAAAAAAGTATGCGGCGTATTTCATCACGGAATCGTAGTGAAATACGGTTTGATTGAGTCTATGCGACGAGATAGCCTGATCGCCGTGCTCATATGCGGGCTCTTGATGTTTCTGAAAGCGGCTTTCTATGAGTAGAGTCCACCCACCTTGTAAGCATGTACGTGAGAATGCAAGATTGGAAGTAGAAAACTGACCACACACGATGTACACGAGAGACCTACAGCGTGGACCACATGCATAATGTATGCGGATTATCTTGTATAATCAACCTTATACGACGCTCAAACATTACGCAAGAACTTGCACTAGTGTTGTAGTCAAGAACCAAAGTTCTAGGCGACGACCGATTCTAAGTCTAATCACCAGTTGCGCCCAATATTCTAAAGCAAGAATTTACTGTTAACGCACCTGGTAAAGTATGGGACAGTAATATTATCTGCACACCTTTGGGCGAAGACTAGTTGTATTTGGCTAGTGTCTGTTGACGTTTTGATATAAGTATTTAATAGATAATAACAAACTCATAATATTGGGGTTCCTATACCACTAACAAAACACCAACAAAACGAGTTTGCGATGCCCCGATTAATGCTCAGTGATGAGTTCTGGTCGAAGCTGGAGAAGATATTCTGCTTCAAGAAACAATTTATAACAAGCGCAATCTGCGTATGACGGTAGAAGGTACGCTGTATCGAATGCAGGTTGGCTGCCCGTGGCGAGACTTGCCTGAGGCGTTTGGAAGCTGGAATTTCATCTACAAAAGATTCAATGCGTGGTCATTAAGCAGCAAATGGTTAAGGATTTTCAAGGTTTTGTCTACTGATCCGGATTGTGAATGGGAATTTATTGATGGCAGCTATGTTAAAGCGCACCAGCATAGTGCGGGCGCAGCGGACAAGGAACCACAGGCGATCGGGAAAAGCCGCGCAGGCAATACCACAAATATTCACCTGGTAGTTGATAGTTATGGTTTACCAGCCGAGTTTGAAATCACCGGTGGAGAAGTCAATGACTGTTCTAGGGGCTGTAGCAGATTAGCGTAGTTGTTAAGCTAATCAAATGAAGATAAGCCATTGTAGATTATTGAGGAAAGTACAGTTAAAGTTACTGGAATTTTTTGTGCTGGAAGTTACAGCAAGATCAGCGGCCAATATACTC
>JAGOKN010000075.1 GCA_017994575.1 Nitrosomonas sp. | reverse complement strand
CATGGTATCCCCCTCCACCTAACACTACTTTCCCCTTTCTACACAGTCACTAAAGAAATTTTAGTAACTTATAAGAAATTCATAATTTTTTTGAATACCTTACTCTGATATTTCACAATACCCACGCTCCCAACTAGTCGGCCCTGAAAAACTGTATCAATCGTAATCTTCGATCAGTCGCTTCAAGAGGTGGAGAGTTCATAAAGGCAAAATCGAGCAATTGGGTCTTCTTCGGCCATCTTTCCATTAAAGAATTTGCGAAATCTGTAGTCTTCGCCATGAAAAAAGAACCAAAGAATGATCAGCAGCCATCAGCAGGTTAATACGATCGCCAATAGTGCCTTTCAGATAGTTCCTCGCCATTCGATAATCCGATTTCAGGTGGCCGATAATGGGCTCAATCGCCGCACGTCTTCTGCACTGTTTTCGTTTCTTGTCTTTCTGGTATCGGGTATCTTTCTTGAGCCCTTTTCCGGGCAAAATGATCTGGGTTCCATTGACTTCACGTTTGCCGCGGTAGCCGCGATCGCATACGGCTTGCTTGGCTGCTTTCCCGCGCGAGATCTCAACATGGCGCAATATTTCCGGCAGAGTATGACTGTTATGCAGGTTCTGTTCGTGACTGACAACCCCGACAATCAGATTACCTTTCGCGGTACTGGCTATCGATGCCTTACTGCCGTATTCGTATTGTTTGTGGTCTTTCCCCTTACCAACACAGTACACTTGTGGTTCGTGCAATGAGTAGATCTTGTTTTTATCGTTTTGTTGTTGCCGTAATACGCGTTCATACAGCAGAAAGTCCCTTTGATAGCACTCAAACAGACAGTGCTGCGGCAATTCTCTCCGGAGCTCCCGTATCAATACACCTGCAATGGTTCTGAGCCGTTTTAATGCGCGCTTGGCCTTCGCTCTTTTCTTCACGTGCCGGTAGTGCCGGATATCCAGGCGCAGTGACTTCACTTCTTTGACAAAAGTACGCCGCTGGGAAATATCATACGCGGAGCCAATCTTGTTCAGTCGATTGATAATCTTGATCGCCAGTTTGGCTCACCGTCGGGTACGTGATGTTCTTCTCTTGCACTGTCGTGTCAACATGAACCACATCTTCCAGTGCCGATTCCCCATGCAAACCAACGCTCATCCGAAAAATCCGCTCTACACCTTGCGCACCTATGCGCTTGCGAAAATGCACCAATTCCGTGCTATGGCAAGGCAGCTTTTGCTGGAACTCTTTCATGCCGCAAAAAGCCTGGTAATAAGGATTGCGCTTCCACTGCAATACTACCGCCTCATCACTCAAATTCTCTAACTGCTTCAGGATCAATAGCCCAGCCATCAACCGGATCGGTTTACTCGGCGCGCCTGTCGATTTCGTGTAGTAAATCGAAAATCCTTCGTCAAATTCTTGCCATGGTATCGCTGCTGCAAGCTTCAGCAGCGGATCACTGGCATCCAACTGCATCAGAAAATCTGTTCCAAACAAATTCGGTTGATGAATCGTACTACTACGTCTTAGCATTTTTAATCACCATTTCGACCAGAAATATGATGCCATTTTAACATTTCCGGTTGTTATAATCACTAATAAACAGTGTATTCATAACTAATATCAAGTGCTTAGGGATATCTCAGGGCCGACTATGTACAAAATCAACTCAAAGTGATGGATGAAATGAAAGGGAGGTTTGGGCAACTACCACTCTTCTAAAACTCGATCGCTTGCGACCGAGTTCTTTATAAAAAATTTTTTCAAGTAGAAAATTAACCTTCACCACTCGCACCAGCCACAAATTAGTGGAAAATAAATTCCCAATTTGATGGGTCTGGGATCTATTTGTTGCATAAATATCGCATAGCGATTGAGCTGAGATCTATATCGAACTAGCTCTCTATCGAGAAAACCCTGTATATCCGAACCTTCATGACTACTTGTTTTATAATCTATAATCCATCGAGTGCCGTTGGAATCACAGAAAGTTCTATCGATCACCCAGTTCATCGATTCATTATTGACGGCACCAGTAATTCTTAATTCATTTTGTGCAAGTTGTTGAGTACCCAAAATCCATTGCCCGCGCTTGTCATTGATTGCATTCGTCAACGCCGAAATGATGCGGTCAACAGCATCTCGCATTTCTTGATCACTTCCAGTCATACCGCTAGCAAATAAATTTTGTCTAAATTTATCCTGTATTTTATGTATCCGCTCGGAATCCCATCCGCGCATTTCATCCTCTGCGATTTGCTGGAGCCATCGGTGAACTACATTACCCACATGACGGGCCATTTCACTGACCCATGAGAATTCTATTTCTTCCTGCATTTCTTTAGTACCATATGATTGTTGCCAAATCACGGATTCGGGAGCTTCTGGCAACTTCCAATCAACTTTCAACCGGCAAATGCTCTGTTTACAAATAGATTTGGCGATTGATCCCTTGCTTCTTTCATTTAACGGGGCATTTTCAGAGAGAAGATATCTTTCTACAGCATGGTCATATATCAACTGGACAGCCGGCCAAAGCTTGCTCAACAGCGAGCCTGAAGCAGGCTGCTTAGGTATCGCTTTTCCATCAACATCAGTTGCTAAGGCAACGCCGCCCAGCAAGTATAGGAATTTTTTAGCTCGTGTCGCAGCAACATACAACAAGCGATCTGCTTCATAAGCCTCCTTATTTTTCTCAAGCCTCTCTATCCAAGTATAGATGGAATCATTGTCCATTCCTGTTTCCTGAATAGGAGCAAGGAACAAATCTGAAATCTCCACATTCCTTTCATTCGGCACTCCTTTATGTGGCTGCTCCATCCATTTGAGTAGCTGTCGATCGCTATTGCGCGGTGCTCGACCAAGTCCAGGTACAATCACCGTATCAAATTCGAGCCCTTTAGCTTTATGTATCGTCATGATTTGTAAAGCGTCATCTCCAATCAAATCAGGCGATGCATAAAGTTTCTGTAACCCCCTTTCAAAACCGGCCCAATCTTGAATGTTACTTGCTTCTTCTTTACCTTCCAGATAATCCAGATAAATTAATGCATTATCCAAGCCATTAGCAGTATCTCTATTAGTTACTGCTAATGGATCAAGACAGTTAGGACCACCCAGCGCATACCAAGTTACTTCAACTGCCATACGCAAGGATTGACGTTGCCGGTTTTCTAGACATGGCGTCAATATTTCCCGCACACGCCGGATTCTCTGCATGGCATCAATCGTAAGATCACTCCAATGACTTTCATTACAAAGCATTTCCCATACTGTCATTTCTTTTCTAAACACATCAAAGTCATTTTTTTTTCGCTCGATCTTTATCAATGCATTCATATCTTTGAGCAAAAGACCGCACCAGGGTGCTCGTAACAATGCAAACCAAGCAAGCCGATCAGCAGGATTGGCAAGTGCACGAGTGAGCGCGAGTAAATCCTGCACTACAGATTTACGATAAAGCGGTTCTATTTCAATGGCACGAAAACTCAAACCCACCTCTTTGATTCTATGAACAATCTCATTTAAATGATTACGGTTCCTTACTAGAACTGCGATGGTACCGGCGGGATTCCTCCGCTGATTTTGCAAAATAATCTCTACAACTTGACAGGCTTCAACTGCATAGTTCTTCTCAAAGTAAGGATAGATATTAACCGCAACACCATCGATAGGCTGATGCGTGGCCAGAGAAGGCGTGTATGTCACGGCACCTGAGGCAATATCCTCATCATTCGGCATAATCTGTGCAAAAGTTTTATTCACCCAATCGATAACACCCTGCTGTGAGCGAAAATTAGCGCTAAGTGTAATTGGCTGCAAAATAAGCTGACCGATACCTATGTTACGCGCTTGCAAAAAGAGTCCGACTTCCGCTTCACGAAATCGATAAATGGATTGCATCGGATCTCCCACGGCAAACAGGCTGCGACCATCCCCCATTTCCCAGCCAGCAATCAATTTTTCAATTAACTTAAACTGACTGATAGAAGTATCTTGGAATTCATCAATCAATAGATGTTTGATACGATAATCCAACGCTAACGCCAAATCGGTAGGGAAATCAGCGTCACCCAATGCAATCAGCGCTCCTTGGGCAACTTCCGAAAAATCCACTTTTCCACTCGCCTGGAAAATAATCTTGAGTTGCGCCACCGCAAGCGGTAGTAATCTTGTGATCGCACCCAATATTTCCCATTGTTTATCGGAATAACAAGCGGGAGGAAGTTGGCGCATATCATGCAGCGTTTGACGGAAAATGCCATCTGTATCCAGTGAATCAATCAGCATTTGCAGGCGAGCCTTCCAGGTCTTGGCAACCTCTTTCTCTAATTTAGTTTTACCCGAAGGAAAACCTTGGGCAGTTGTCAATGTTTTGCGCCAATCGCCCTCTTTGGTCAGTAACAACTCAGCAATACCTTGCCAGTGCTCAACATCTGCCTTTGATAAATCACACAATCCATCACAGATAGCAATATCTGAAGATTTATCCTCAGCCTTAAGATTAGCAGCAGCATAGCGTACCAATTCAAGCAACTCATTTTGTATTACTTCTGGAAATAGTCCGAAAATATATCCAACCGCACTTTGGCGAGAATTTTTAAGTGATGTTTCTAATTCATCCCTGGTTCTACCATGCAAATGACGTAACCAATGATCACGCCTTTCCAGCATCTCAGCCAATAGCGACTCAATTCGCCCTCTATCATTATCGAGATGTGCGAGTAATCGAATCACATCATCAGCAATCGCATGGTCTTGTTCTATCCATGCAAGCGTTGCTCGCGCTGCTTCAAGATATAAATCCGATGCGTCCTCGATCGTTTCTGGTTGGGCACCAAATTTTGACAGCATTGGCATTTGCCGCGTCAAAGATGCACACAGTGAATCGATAGTTTGTATACGTAAACGTTCTGGATTCTCAATGATATGCCAACCGGCTTGTTGATTTCGCTGCATGACAACTGCAGATAATTCGCGATTTAGTTTTTCATAAGCAGTTTCAGCATGTATCGGCTTTTGTTCCACACCAAGCGCAGCTAAAACACGTGCGCGCATTTCTGCTGCCGCTTTACGTGTAAACGTAATCGCCACAATTTCTTCCGGCGCATCCACATAGGCTAACAATTTAAGATAGCGCTGAATCAGTAATCCAGTTTTTCCAGAACCCGCTGGTGCCTGAACGATGAATGACTGTGCGGGATCCAGTGCACGATAGCGTTCTTCAGCATCTGGAGTCAGTCTAACCTCAGCCACCCTATTCCTCCTGCTCGATCAGCGTTGCACCAATCCGCTCATAAATACGGCAAAACAATTGCATATCGCAGTATTCGCAAGTCACGGGAAAGTTCTTGGGATCCACCTTGGCATCGCCACTGGAAAAACCATCTGCCAAATTGGTTAAAAGATATTGCCAGGTTGCAATTAACTCTTCCCATGAATTAAATGGCTTATCTCCGTTTAATTCTGAAAAAACCTTTGCCCCAGGCAACAAACCCACATCTCGCACAATTCCAGTCAATCCCATGGCGCCTAACTTTACCGCAGCAAAAGCAACTCCGGCAGCATGCTGCGTTTCTGTCATCACCAAATACAATGGCAATTGAGGTTCATCTGGACGTTCTCCCATCATTGTTTGAATGGATTGCTTGCGCGTTTTGTAATCAATTACGATATGCTGCCCATTGCCTAATTCATCCACGCGATCCAGACGCCCATGCAATATCAGATCCCCTACTTGTATATCGCGCTTTTCCTCAATTGCAATCACTGTAAATGGGTCACGTTTTTTTTCTTCCTGCAACCATTCACGAATCAAACGGACCAATCGCTGTTGCTCGATTTGCGCAAAACGGCCAGATAACGCAACAGGCTTGTGTTGTTGCATCTGCAGCACTGCATTTTGGGCAGCACTATCTAACAAGTTCTCAAGATCATGAGAATCGATGGTGTCAAGCGCTTCCTTGGTTTTTAATTGACTCCAAATATGCGCTAATACTTGATGCACTAATGAACCCCTTTCCATCGCATTCAAACCTGTGTGGGGCTCATCCAAGCTGTCTATATGCAATCGATGCTTTGCCCAAGCGCGAAATGCGCATGCCGCATGATCCTTGATTACGGATGTACCACCTTTGATACCATACTGGATGGTTTCCTTATCCAATGGTGGCGCTTGGCTGTCTTCTAGGCATTCCAATTCGCCTGATTGAATGATCAGATCACGATGCTGAATAATCGCCGGAAAAACAGGTTGACCTTCAGGTATGCATTCAATGAGCAAACTGGGTTTTAACTCGTGACCATCACGATCATCACTGAATCTTGGAAAGCTTAAAATAACTTCATTGGCACCGGATATCCATCCATTTGTCAAACGTCGGGAATAAGCCAGGGATTCTGCTGTTGAGCAAAGCGGCAATCTCGCTTCACGCTGCAATTCAATCGGCAGAAATGGATTAGGTCGGGAGCGTAAGGGCCACTGCTCATCCGATAAACCCATGACCCATAGGTGATCAAAATCCATACCTGCTGCTTCTAATATACCTAAGATCTGAATTGGCACATCAGGCGTTTCTGGTTGAAACAAGGTATCAGCGGCCATTCTCCTCAGACGACCAACCGCTTCAGCGTAACTGACTCTCGGATTTACATGATCCAATGTCGCAAAATTGGCAACAACTTCATGCCATTTCTTCAACGTCTGAAATTCACTAGAGTCCAACCCACGTTCTCCAGGAAAACCAATGATCTTTAAGGCTTCAGAAAAGATTTTGCTGAACACAGCGTGCCTATCTGATTGAGATATCTGAGTACGGCGAAATTCGATTAAAGCCAATAAGTGTTGTATTAGAATCGGGCAATCAGCCTGACCACCAGTCTTTTGTACCAGTGTCATCAGCCTGTCCAAAGTAATCATCGGCTCCGCATTGCGTCGTATGCGGGCATCCAGTAACGCACGCTGCTCCCTTTCAGTTTCTGCCCCTGCGAGGAAAGGTGAACGCAACCAATGACTCAATCGGTTGAATTCAATTTCTTGTCCCAATAATGCCAAGCATACACAAGCAGCATCGACCAGCGGATAAGAAGTTAGTGCCTGACCCAATGAAATATTAAATGGAGCAATGGGTCGCACCGCACCTGGAAATGTAAGTCTTATGTCCGGATACATAACTGCATTAAAAACTCTGACTATTTCACTCCGATAATCGGCTAATGCAGGCACCACAATACCAATGCGCGCTGCACTATTTGCTTCTACCTTAGCACGTGCCCATTCTGCGGCTTGGCGGATCTCAGCACGACTGTTGATACATCCGATTCGAAGCGCGCCCTCCGAATGTCGCTGATCTTTAGAAACAGCACTTGCAACCACAACGTCACATCCGGTACTAGTCAGCTTCTTTAAAAAAGTAATTTGCTGCGGCGTATAAATATCAAAACCATAGCAAATCAATGAAGTGATTTTTTTTATGTGCAAATACTCATACTGCTCCGTGATCAGATCGCGTATGCGCACCTGGTCAGATTGTCTGCGATGTGCTGTTATTTGTTGATAAGACTCAATCCAGTCCAAAAATGCTTTGCCATCTTCGTTAGGATAATAATTCTTAAGTTTCGGAATAAGCTGCCATTCGTGCACCAGTTGCCAAGCCTCCCGAACCCATTGAGCGGTTTGTGGAATTCTGAGCAGTGATTGACCAGTGCTGGAGGATTCAATAACTGACTCCCACAATACTTGTTCCTGCACATTGGATAATAATTGAGGTAATACAGATGATTGACTTAAATAGAGTATATCAAGGTATATACGCTCTATTAAGGCAGCGAATGGTAAGATATCAGAAGAGTACCAAACAGTCAGTTTCTGGTTGATTTGATTCTGATTAAATTTTTCTTTAAGCGCTAATGCAAGTCTTCGGTTAGGAGTGATAACCGTAGCGCCAGCATTGATGCGCTTAAGAACCTCATTAAAAGGAATTTGTGGGAATTGTACAGAATCAGACATGCGGTATCTAAATTACCGCTATTTCTGCTTAGCGTTGTAATTTGTCTAATTTATCTTTGACACTAGCCCAATCATCTGCATCAGGCAATGCATCTTTCTTCTCGATAATAGGGCGCCATTTTTTAGATAACTCTGCATTCAACTCAATAAAATGTAGTTGCTCATCGGGCACATCATCCTCGGCGTAAATTGCTTCCACTGGACATTCTGCAACACATAATGTGCAATCGATACATTCATCTGGATCAATGACTAAAAAATTAGGACCTTCACGAAAACAATCTACAGGGCATACATCCACGCAATCTGTATATTTACATTTAATACAATTTTCAGTTACTACATAAGCCATGACAACGATTCCTTGCTTGATACTTTTATAGGATTTCGCATTTTAACAGAATTTTAATCAACAACGCCATCACCAAAAAGCTTCTAATCACAATTCATTTCAGTGGATCAACCCGTTTGATAGGGTTCTTTCCGCCAAGTATACTAGCTTTAGTTTCATTTTATTCCGCTAGCTTGATTCTCCAAGATGATCGAAAAATGAGTGAATAATCACTAGTTCTTCGATCATCTTTGTTATAGCCCTTGATAACACAGCATCCGATATCTACGATCAAACTTACAGGAAATAAATAACCAAGATGTGTTTTTCAGCAGAAGCAAGTTTTGCAGTAGGCGGTACACTTCTAATTCTGGGCGTAGCAACCGTTCGAAAAGTTATTTATAAAAAAGACCTTCCAATAGCGCTTATTCCAATTATTTTCGCTCTCCAACAGATGGTAGAAGGATTATTGTGGATATCATTAGTAGAGGATGATTCTTCTCAAATCCAATTCTGGCTCAGTCAAATTTATGGCATTTTTATAGGCATAATCTGGCCACTTTTTGCACCATTCTCGGTTTATTGTTCAGAAACAAGCTGTAAGCGCAGGAAAATTATTGCGTCTATCGGAATTGCCGGTGTTGGATTGGCAACTTACACCATCGTAGGTTTAGCAAACCAACCGATCGTTGCAGAAATTATCAATTACAGTATCAATTACAAGCATGATGTCAGTGGCTATCAATTAGTCATTGTTTTTTATTTATTGGCCACATGCGTTCCATTTATTTTCTCCAGCTATAAGCAGCTATATATTGCTGGCATTCTGATAACCATTGGTTTCTTCGTGGCTTATTTAACTTTTCTGCAAACCTTTGCTTCGGTTTGGTGTTTCTTCGCAGCCATATCAAGCTCAATGATCTATTTTTATTTCGTACATCGCATTAAAGAACCACTTATTCCCCTACCATAAGAGGGTAGATAATATTGACAATTCGAATTAAACCTACACTTTTTAAAGATAAAATAATTGATTGCATCATCCTAATTTATAGCACAAAATTCATTTTTTAACTTTGATAGGCGATAGCTATGCACTATAGTCAGAAGTATTTTAGAACCACACTATCTGCTTGTTTATTCCTCGCACACTTCTCTGCACAAGCCAATCCAATTGCATGCTTTGATACCAATATAGGAAATTTTTGTATCGAGCTTTTTGAAACACAAACACCGGTAACAACAACCAATTTTCTTAGTTATATCAATAATGGCGCATATACACACGGAATCTTCCATCGCAGTGTTCCTGATTTCGTTATTCAAGGAGGTGGTTTTCAGATAGTCGACAGCGCTGATGGAAAATCACTTAACCCAGTAACTGTACTACCTCCGATCATCAATGAATACAAGATTTCCAACACTCGTGGAACCGTTGCGATGGCAAAACTTGGCAATAATCCCAACAGCGCCACTAGTCAATGGTTCGTAAATCTTGCTGACAATAATGATCCTAGAAATCCACAAAATCTGGATATCCAAAATGGCGGCTTTACTGTTTTTGGACGTGTGCTCTTTGATGGGATGAGTGTCTTTGATGCGATTGAAAAACTACCGATAAGAAACTTGGGAGGAAGCCTTTCCGCAACACCACTAAAAGATTTTGATGGAACTCAAGCAGCTTCGTTTAACAATCTAGTGCAGATCAATCATGTTGCCGTTACGACCACAGTAGGTGTATTTAGTGAAGGAACCCTGAGCTTTCCTGTCGATATTGGAACAGGCACGGCATTAGCCGTCAATTTGCGATTAATCAAAGATAATCCATCTATCGTATTTGAATTGGATTTAACCAGCGTTACATCTTTGGCATCAAATCCAGCCAGCATTGCAACCTTCTCAAGCCAAAATAGCCAATTACACATACCATCCGTCATGATCAATACTTCTACACAAATCAATAATGTTGTCATGTCTTTAACGAATGCAGAATCATACCAATTCACTCTGCTAAGCTTTGATTCAATCAATTAATCAGCAAGATTTATTAGGCCATACTTTATGAAAAAACCAATTAGTCGAATTCTTATCATCAATGACGAGAAATTAATCCTGAGAGAATTCGTTAAAGGGTTAAACGCTCGATGGAGAATCCCTTTGGCATCATTTTCTCCGGTGTAACTACTGCCTACGAAGCACTGCAGTCCATTGAACAAGACGGAGACATTCAGGCATTAGTTGTAGATGACCGACTATACACTTTAAAAAACACTGCAAAACATGCGCGCGATCTACAAATGACTGCATTAGATTTGGTTCAGAAAATCACCTATTTCCGTCCTGAATTAAACATTTACATCCTGATTGCCCAAGAACAAGAAGATGAAGTAGTCGATGCATTGTTTTCTGAAACAGTAGATGGTTATTTCTATCGAGAAGAGCGTGATTATCGAGGAATGTACCGTATCCTCAATGCCCAGCTTCAGGAAAAAGCACGAACACCTTTTTATGACCAACTTAAGAATTATGTATTGATGGCAAAGGATGCCTGGCATACACCCGGACATTCATCCGGGGATTCACTGCGTGATAGCCCTTGGGTAAGCGATTTCCACGAATTCATTGGTGAGCATATCTTCCGAGCGGATCTCTCAGTCTCTGTTCCAATGCTTGATTCACTAATGGAGCCAACAGGAGTTATTGCTGAAGCTCAGAAAATCGCCTCGAAAGCTTTTGGAGCGCAACGCACATTTTTTGCCACAAATGGCACTTCCACGGCCAATAAAGTCATTTTTCAAACCGTACTGGCACCGGGCAATAAGCTATTATTGGATCGAAATTGTCATAAGTCGGTCCATCATGGTGTCGTTCTTTCGGGCGCTCATCCGATTTATCTGGACTCCTCAGTTAACAAAAAATTTAATATTTACGGCCCAGTTCCTAAACAAGCTCTCTTTGATGCCATTGAAAAACATCATGATGCACAAGCCTTGATACTTACCAGCTGCACTTATGATGGTTTACGCTACGACTTGCCGCCGATTATTCAAGCTGCTCACGCTAAAGGTATTAAAGTCATCATTGATGAAGCTTGGTATGGGTTTGCACGCTTTCACCCTGCTTTCCGCCCTACTGCACTAGAAGCCGGCGCAGATTATGCAACTCAAAGACTCATAAGGTTCTATCTGCCTTCTCGCAATCCAGCATGGTTGCAAGTCTCGATGTAGCACGTAAACAAATCGTCCTGGAAGGATATAAATTGCTTTCAAGAACACTTGAGCTGGCAAAAGAATTACGCGCTCAAATCAATTCAACGGGAGTATTTCAAGTACTGGAACTCTCCGAACTACTGCCAGATGAAATAAAACAAGATAATAATAAACGACTCTCTGATAACCAAACACCGAATGAAGTTTATTGGCAATACACAACAATTCATCAGGCCGCCTGAGCTTGATTAACCCGCCTTGTCAGAGCTTAACTTCGCTTTCAGGTTGTACAGGTTAATGGCGCCACTTCACTCTGTTTTTGATCTATTGTATGTTCAATACCGTTACAAATTTACCGTCATTGGTAGCGTTAATTAACAGATTATAGTCTTCCAATCGGAATCATTTTTTTGTGCTGTTACCACTAGCTTGGAACCTTCGCTAAGGTTTATCAAGTTACCGCAATTTTTCGATCTGAAGGTTCTTAGTCTTCAAGTTTATATTATTTTTGTTTGCTGACTACCGGAGAAATAAATAAAGCAGGTAACGATCTATTAGATAATCCATGTCTTTTATGTGCTGTTCCGACATTCAATGCATCTTTCTTTTCTAGTACCGCTTCTACATCAGAAATCCTAGATACATAAGGTTGTGTAAACAAAGGGTCTTGAATTTTTTCTGTACGCCTTGAATTCTTAGGTCTAACTTCATTC
This sequence comes from Nitrosomonas sp., assembly GCA_017994575.1. Lineage (GTDB taxonomy): Bacteria > Pseudomonadota > Gammaproteobacteria > Burkholderiales > Nitrosomonadaceae > Nitrosomonas. The sequence continues at coordinate 1,713 of JAGOKN010000075.1, read as the reverse complement.
TTAAAACGAGTCGCAGTTTCACCATATTTAGCAAACGAATTCGCCTTTCTATTTTGAGTGATCATAGAATTGCGCTTCTGCCTTATTTCGTTAGTTATTTCCTTATCTGAAGTCTGCGATTGTTGATTCATTACTTCAAACCCATGAATTGCTTCGACTCTGAGCTTAGTTTTGAGTAATTTCTCTATGCCAATTCGCAATTGATTTTCTTCCTTACTAACCAAGGAAATTGCAAAACCTTTAGCTCCTGCACGTCCAGTACGCCCAATTCTATGCACATAATCTTCAGGATTATTAGGCAGCTCGAGATTAATAACATGAGATAGTTCCTCGATATCAATCCCTCTTGCAGCCACATCGGTCGCAACAAGAATTCGAATTAAACCTTGTTTAAAATTATCTAATGCTTGGGTACGCTGAAGTTGATTTCTATCACCATGTATCGCCGAACTCGAAATGCCATTACGAATTAGCTGGTGAGCTAATCGATCTGCACCTTGTTTAGTTCGAGTAAAAACCAAAACTTGCTGTAAATTTTGTTGTTTTATCAAATAAATTAATAACTCTTGTTTTCTAGTGGGTTCAACAGGATGAACTACATGTGTTATTAATTCACTCACTGAGTTTTGTTTAGCAACTTCTATCAAAACCGGCTCATTTAATATCTTATTCGCAAGTATCTTGATGTCTTCAGAAAATGTAGCTGAGAACATCAGATTCTGGCGCTGCTCAGGCAGCAATTGAATAATTTGTTTTATATCAGGTAAAAATCCCATATCCAACATACGATCCGCCTCATCTAAAACTAATATTTCGACTTTGGGAAGCACCAAAGTTTTTTGGTGTAAATGATCTAATAAGCGTCCTGGCGTAGCTACTAGAATTTCTACCCCAGTGCGCAACGCATTGATCTGAACGTCAATACTTACCCCACCATAAATGACAGTTGATCTAAGCGATAAATACTTGCCATATGTTTTGACACTTTCAAATACTTGTAATGCAAGTTCTCTAGTGGGAACAAGAATTAATGCACGAATTGGATGTTTAGCTGGCGACATGCTGCTATTCGAATGATGCTCTAATCTTCGCAATAACGGAAGGATAAAACTTGCTGTTTTTCCCGTACCTGTTTGGGCTCCACCCATCACATCTCTACCTTCTAGAATGATCGGAATTGCCTGTTCTTGAATTGGAGTCGGTTTTGTATATCCTTGATCAGATATAGCACGCAATAAATCGGTTGACAAACCGAGTTGCTCAAATGACATATTTTACTACTCCTAAATTACCTGTTTAATTTGTTTACTATATCCATAAATCATTACATTAAAAATCCTAGGATAACTATTCTCTAAAAAACACTTACTCTTATAGCTCACTTATATCATGCGTATAATCCGCTGATAGTCGATGATTAGAGAACCGGTATGTAAGTTCATCAAGCTTGATAATAAAAAGAACCCGCACAAAATATTTTGTGCGGGTTCTTTTTATATTGTAGTGGCCCATTTTTGAATCTATATATTCCAAAATGGGTATGAAAATTTTGAATGTAAGATAAATTTATTCTTCATCTTCATCTTCATCTTCACTCTGAGTTTCGCCTACTGCCTCGCTTCCACTCTCACTATTTTCATCCTCACCCTCTTCTTCCTCGTCACCACCATCCTCTTCCTTCTGCAGTACCATCTTGCCCGCAGCTATGCTCGC
>JAGOKN010000074.1 GCA_017994575.1 Nitrosomonas sp. | reverse complement strand
TGCATGGCGGCATCACTGATTGATGCAATCATGCCCGGCACACTAAACAGCGCAGAATTGGACAATCCGATTATTTTGGCGGAAATTTGTGGGTCTTGCGCAATAAGCTTAAGTAATTGCGTTTCCCCGTCATCTGTATCCAGAGGTAATGCCAGCATTTTTTGCGCAATCACCGGCATGGCAGGAAGTGAATTGATACGTCCAAGAAACTGTTTTAAATCAATACTGCTAGGCATGATGAACTCTCCCAGGGTGTAATTTTATTCTTTGTATCATTCTATCTATACGGCTTTCATGGGTCAAAAACATTACTTATCTGATCGTTTCGGAAACGATTCACTAAAAGATCCAAATAATGCACTATCAAGCTGTCTTTAATAACGTTTTTCTTATGGAATATCTTTAAGCTCTCCAGCATATTGAGGGATGCCATTTTGATCCAGTCTAGCAATATGTATTTTCCAAGTTATTTGTAGATCTGGAGAAATAGACAGTTCCAATACCCAGCCCGTAGTCTCTTCTCCTGCATTAAAACCGTTAAAAACAAAATTACCCAAGCTATAAAAGATCGGTTTATCTTTGTACCGCTCGATATTTTGCGTGACATGCGGATGTGCTCCCACAATGACATCTGCACCAGCATCAATCATGATACGAGCCAGTTTCATTTGGCGGGCAGACGCTATTTTTTCTCGCTCCCAACCCCAGTGCGGATAAACGATCACAACATCCGCTTTGTATTCAATCTTGGCGCGCTGGATATCGTAAATGACGTAATCGTCATCGCTCCAGGCAATCCCGGAACGATCGTTCAGTGCCTCAAAACTTCTTGGCAAGAATTCGTTGTAACCCAATATGGCGATTCTCTTGCCTTTAATTCCGATCATCTGCGGCTCGTGAGCTAGTCTGATATTTTGCCCACCGCCAAAATACAGCACACCATTCTGGTCCAATAAATCCAGCATATCTGAAAAAGCCAAAGGCCCATAATCTCCGCTGTGATTGTTCGCAAGCGATAAAGCACTAAAATATTTTTTAAGCAGCGGAATCACTCTAGGGTGCGCTCTGAAGGTAAAAGGTTTTTTCTCCGACTCACCTTTCTCGCTGATCACGCACTCCAGGTTTCCAATGGTGACATCCGCTTTCTCGAATATTTGTTCAAACGCAGAAAATGGATCCTTCCCTTGTTTTATCATTTCTCCTGGCAATTCATCCAGCATCACATCGCCCACAAAAAGCATTCTAATGCTCTTCTCTTCTGAATAAGCTTCCGTATTGAGAATCATCAGTAATGAAAATATTACGAGAGATTTCATGAGGATTATCCATAAGTGACAATAAAGCTGATTAACGACAAATTGATCTGCATTCGAACAAAAATTCTCGCTCCATTTCCGCTGAGTAAACTTTATTCACTCCCAACCCCTGTTCGTATTGGCTACAGTTATTTTTTTCCACTCTAAATTCAGCTGCATGAATCAAGACGTACCGATCCTTAGCATAATGATAAACGAAAGTTTTTAACTTCCCCTTACCGAGCAAGTGCTGTGCCGAAAATCTAAAATTCCCGGGAAGATCGACTTGATTAATTTCATAGGGATCGAGGCTCGCAACAGGACTGATTGATGCAAATGAATTCCCTGACTCGGTTTCGCATATGAAACCCATAGCATATGCCACGGAGGACAAGATCAGTAGAAAAAACATCAGTGGGATTTTAAACATGAGAAATTGCACGCACCTCTTAGTGACAAAATGATTTCACATGATCATACTGAGATTCAAATAGTCATTGAAGTCAGCTAAAACTGGGAAGTTCAGAGTTTACTATGAACTCGAAAAAAGGATGCATCATAAAGCATTGAAGCAACCAGCAGTAGACACATCATAAACAGAATTGCTCGCTTCTCCCACAACCACCTAAGTTAGGATAGTAGTGTCAATAACATTTTAGGAGAAGTATTTGCTTGCGCCAATACCGCCGTAGCGGCTTGCTGCATGATCTGAGTTTTAGTAAGTGATGCTGTTTCTATGGCATAGTCAGCATCTTGAATTCGTGATCGACTGGCCGAAGCAGCCTCGCCACTGGTTTGGTTATTTGCAACAACAGACTCTAACCTATTTAATTGAGCTCCTATTTTTGATCTTTCCTGATTAATGTGATCCAAAGCAAGATCCATTTTGTAAATAGTAAATCCTGTATTACTAATTAGATCGACATCTTGAATACTCATCGCAGCGGTATTGACTGCCCCAAAGGTCACATCCAGTGTTTGTGCATTATTAGCTCCGACTTGAAGTTGCTTATTATTACCTACTACAGCCATACCAATATCTTCCCATATTTCATTAAATCCGCTCATGGGATTCTTGCCGCCTTTGGTACTAATATCAGAATTTACACTTTCAGCTGTTTTTATTGCGCCCCCATCAGCATTTGCACCACCGACTGCCCCGGTATCCGCGTCAGTTAGATTAAATCCAGCTATAAATGCAGCGCCATTCGCCACAAAATCGGCATTGAATGCATCAGCATTAGCGTACACCCCTCCAGTAGCGGCATTAATCGCTTGACTGAGTGTAGCACTCTGATTTTGATTCAAGTACACCATCACATCTTTGATGCCTGAACCGCCATTATCTTTGATTACCTGATGTAGATAGCGGACAGCGGTATAAGCTGCAGAGTAATCATCAGAAGTGCCTCCCCATCCAGCTCCAGCGGAACCAAAAGTTGCTGCTTTAGTCATCACACCGCCTATCCCGATACTGCTAATTGAAGATTGTAAACGCTCATCGGCGCCATGAATAAATTCAGCGGCTCCTTCCAGAAACCATGTCTGATCGACCGCAGGATCGAACATAGATGCTATATTCATACTGCGATACATAACGGCATGAACCATTTCATGCGAGATAATCCGGTCATTGTAGAATGGGGCTGACCCGCCATTAGGTAAATTGGGAGGAGTAAAATCACTCATATCAATCTGCAACTTAACATCAGTTGCTTTACCTGTATAACTTCCAGGTACCGAACCAACAACTCGAGCAGCCGTGCCACCTGCACCATCAGTAAACGTGGTTAGTTCAATGCTCATATCAGCACCGTCGCCAGAAATTCCAAAATATTCCTGTATTTGACTTTCCGCCTGTTCTAACCAACCATTTTGCAATCCATAAACAACAGCCAGTTTATCCGGATCACCTAGAACACTGCTGCCAGTGAAATCAAATATCCTGTCGCCATTAAAAGTAGTCGTGGTTGAAATTCTTTCAATTTCTTGAATAAGTTGATTCGCTTCTTCTTGCAGCGCCTTCTTGTCACTGGCGCTATTTGTCGAATTTGCAGCTTGTATGGAAAGTTCACGAATACGCTGCAATGAAGACGTCATGGAAGCCAACGCGCCATCTGCGGTCTGAAGCATAGAAATACCATCATTAGCATTCCTTGTCGCCTGATTTAAACCGCGAATCTGACTCGTCATTCGTTCAGAAATCGCCAAACCCGCAGCATCATCCCGAGCACTGTTAATACGAACACCTGACGAAAGTCGTTCCATCGCACGACTCAAATTGGTTTCAGACGAAGACAAAAGCATCGAACTATTCAGTGAACTCAAATTGGTATTAATCGAGAAGCTCATATTCTTAACATCTATTAAGAGAAAAGTATGTTCTTTTAACGAAAACCAATCATAATTCTTTAGATTTTTATGTGTCTCTCTGCTTACAGATCCTGATTCAACTATCTGTTGTGACTAATGAAAAAGCCTTCAGAACTTTGGGTATGCTTTTGTAAAACAAAAAATCACTCAATAGCTTATATACCCTTTTTTTGAATGGTTTCTGAGTCTAAGCTAATAGCTTCAGATTAATTTCATTCAATCAGATCAGCCAGCTCACTTTTCTTTAACTTGATTTTATAAAGCAGCTTGTCATAAAAATGAATCCGTATGATCGAGCGAATAATTAGATAAACACTTAATCCAACTAAAGCAAGGTTCAAAATTCCCAATGGGATCAGAAAATGTAACACACTGAGAGCATCATATAATCTTGAGGTAGCGACCAGCACGCTCATCACGGATAAAGGAAGCGCTAATATGGCTATCCCCGTCCTCATCACAGAAAGTAAAGTGCGTTTCTCGGCCAGAATGAGTTGGATCTCATCCATGACGACTGTTGAGTCGGTTTTTTCTAAATCCTCAATCAAATTTCACACCTTTTCTTTTGTATTACTAAGAAAACATTGCCACCGGATAATTATGTGCAGCGGGTTCGCTCAGCCATTTAATCTCAGTTTTCTTTGTCATCGTGATTAATACAATCCTTGCTTGGATTAATATTTATCTTCATCAGAGATGATCTCTGCATAACTGTGTTTTTGAGCTTTTCTGTTCATTTCCATCATATTAAATCAAATGCTTACAGAGCTCACACATTCGATAAAACCAGTTATGCAGAGGTCTCTCAGATACTAAAAACGAATCCCAACCAAAGAGATAATCAGCTCACATAAAAATTGCGCATCATACCCATATCTTCATGTTCCAGATTATGGCAATGATAAAGAAACAGTCCTGCGTAATCTTTAAAAGGTTTGATAATCTCCACTTCTTCTCCTGGCATGACGAGAACAGTATCCTTCCATCCGCTGTTAATGAATCCGTCTTTAACCGTATCGTACCCTCTACTTGGACTGACTTGCGTGCGCGCTAGAATTTGGAACTGCTGACCGTGCAGATGAATGGGATGCGGCAATGACATCATCATACCCATACCGCTTCGGCCTTCACGCATTCCTCTGCCCATCATTCCGCCCTCATGAAATATCTTGATTTTCTGAATCGTATTGAGCGGAATTTTCTCGTTTTCCATATAATCTTGCATTTCAAATGTCCTGCCATTTAATTGGAATGCCATATGCCGCATGCCTATCGCAATCGGAACCGTTCTATCGGGATTGGAAATGTCCTGCTGGGTCAATCGATGCATGGGTACCAGCTCCACCGGCAGTTTGGGGGAATCGCTCACCTGCTCGGTGATACGAAACCGGGCAATGGTGAGCACTCCATCCTGGTCCGATGCACCGCCCATCATGCCCATTCTACCTCTTCCCATGCCACCTCCCATATGCCCAGCTCCCTGATAAGAGAGACTTTGCATCACCAAGTCGGAACCAAGTTTACGGCCGCTAAAATCAACCCACAGCTCCACACGCTCAGCTGGTGCCAGCATGATGTAAGGTAATGTCTCAGGTTTTGCCAGCAACCCACCATCCGTACCGATTGCGATCATGGGCGTGCCATCCTCCCAGCCCAATTTGTAGATTCTGGAATTCGAGCCATTCAAAATACGCAGACGATACGCTCTGGTTTTTACAGAAACAATACTGTTTTCCTGACCATTCACTAGAATCGTGTCGCCCAGAAACCCTCTCATCCGCTGATGCATGTTAAGCACATAACGCAATTGATTGCCATTGGTAAAACTGCGATCCTGAATAACCAGCGGTATATCATATTCACCGCTCGGCAAATCCAGCTTCTGCTCGGCTTCATCGGAGATCGTAATGAGCCCTGCCAGCCCTTGATAGACCTGTGGTGCTGTCAATTCATGCGTATGCGAGTGATACCAATTTGTGCCGGCAGGATTCTTCACCTCAAACTCATAAACATATCGCTCGCCACGACTAATCTCATACATGGGATGCCCATCCATCACTTGCGGCATATGCATGCCGTGCCAGTGAGTAATACAGGGTTCTGGTAATTGGTTATAAAAAATTATTCGAACTTTCTGGCCTTGCTGAAAATTAAGTATCGGCCCCAAATAACCCGGCAATTCTTTCAATGCAGTCTGTGGCCCCTTGAGCAGCTTTCCATAGTACTTAAAAACATGAGTATGAGCACCCGATAGGATAGGAACATCTGCTGTTTGTGCAGTTAATGCAATTTCAACATCCGCTTTGAAAGCCTCATTGAGAGTCGAATTAACTACACGGCTTTCGGCCCAAGCAAAACCCGGTAATGAGGCAACGATTGCACCTAGCCCAGCGTACTGCAGGAATTGCCGTCTTTTATAATCGATATGCGTCATGATTGTATCCTTTCATGTAACCGCGAAGAATTTTATGGTGTCGCTCGAGAAATCCAAATAAACGACCATCAGATACTTCGCCTATTCAGAATATTGGCAACAGCTAGATTGCCAGCCAAGAATTAGGGTAGCAGTTTGAATCTAATTCGTGACTGAATTCTAGTGTTATCATCCCAATAGCAATGAATAACCCAATCCAGCCAGTGCACAGACGCTGATGACCGGAACGATCCCTGCTTTATAGTGAAACAAAGCAATAAAGGCTACAGTTCCGGTCAAGGCAGAGAACCATTCAAAGATGCCATCAAAACCATCCGGCCAAAACACATGGTAGGCAAAGAATACGGCCAGATTGACAATCACCCCAACCACAGCAGCCGTGATACCGGTTAACGGAGCGGTAAACTTGAGGTCATTCCGCGTGGCTTCAACCATCGGCCCTCCCAGCAGAATAAAAAAGAAAGACGGTAAAAAAGTAAATAATGTCGCAATCACTGCGCCTGCCACACCCGCTAGCGAAAGCAGATCCGGTCCGAAAACTGCTTTGGTCCAACCACCAACAAAGCCTACAAAAGCAACGATCATGATAAGAGGCCCCGGCGTGGTTTCACCCAATGCCAATCCATCGATCATTTGGGTCGCATTGAGCCATGTGTAATGCTCGACACCGCCTTGATAAACATAAGGCAACACCGCATAAGCACCGCCAAAAGTCATTAGCGCGGCCTTAGTGAAAAACCAGCCCATTTGTGTCAGCGTACCTTCCCAACCATAGTGCATGGTTAGCAGAACCATGACGCTTCCCCAGATTGAAAGCCCGATCACAGTGAAAACGATCAATCGACTCCACAGAAAGCGCGCATGCTCTGGAGCTGGCGTATCATCATCGATCAGAGCCAGACCATAGGTGTTTTTTGTCGCACCATGGTGTCCACCGGCCTGGAATTGATCCGGCATGACATAAGAACCAACGTAACCAATCAGACCAGCAATCAATACGATATAAGGAAATGGCGTATTGAATGCAAAAATAGCTATAAACGCGATGACCGAAATAGCGCGCAGCATATGATTCTTCAACGCCCTGGAACCAATGCGATAAGCCGCAAAAAGCACGATGGCTGTCACCGCGGGTTTGATTCCATACAAAACACCTGCCACCGCAGGCACCTCGCTATACACCAGATAAATCCATGTCAAAGCGATCAGGATGAAAAGAGATGGCAGTACAAAAAGTGCGCCAGCCATAATGCCTCCCCAGGTACCATGCATCAACCAGCCGATGTAAGTCGCCAATTGCTGAGCCTCCGGGCCTGGCAGCACCATGGTGTAATTCAGCGCGTGCATGAAGCGCTGTTCGGAAATCCAGCGACGTCTTTCTACCAATTCCTGGTGCATCATACTGATCTGACCAGCCGGTCCGCCAAAGCTGATAAAACCGAGCTTGAGCCAATACATAAATGCCTCCATGAGCGACACAGATTCAGGCCGATTGAGGGGCTTTGGAATTTCTGAAGTCATACAGTAGATTCTTCCGATAGGGTTTGAATGATTGAAAGCAGATTTTGCAGAGAGAAATTTAACGTTCAACCATGACCCATGGCTGATTGCCTGCGACCGCTTCCTGTAATGCTAAATTGCGCTCATTTTTTGGCAGTTTGCTGATTCTCGTCACGGTATCGAAGAATTTCTCCATATCCTGATCGTGCTGCCTCAGAATGGCTTGGAATGCGGGTAATAGCTGCGTATAAATCGAAACCGTCGATAACAACGCATTATTCAACGGTTGCGCAAACCATGAATCATAACTACCGAATTCAGCTTTATCGGCTTTCAGTCGTCTGAAATCTGCCTGAAGATCGGCAAAAATGCGCGTTTTCTCAACACGCTTGTCGGTATCGCTCATGGTCGAGTTAAACAGTGCTTGCAAACGCTGGCGATGTTTGAGCACCAGATCGGTGAAAACCGTTTCTCTTTCTTGTCTTGCATTTAATACCGCTTGCTCCAGAACAGTTCCCGTACTTTCAAACCAACGCCGGACACCCTCATGTTCCACAGCAGTGGCAAAAGATTCATTGAAAATACTGTCACCTGGCACATAAACCACTTGATGCGCAAGCTCATGGAAGATCAGGCGCGCAAGATTCATCTCAGAGTAATTGATAAAAGTGTTCAAAACCGGATCACTGAACCAGCCCAAGGTAGAGTAAGCCCGAACTCCGCCGACATAAACGTCATACCCTTCATTTCTCAGTTCCTGCGCATATTCCTCCGCTTTGGCTTGGGAGAAAAAACCTCGATAATTAACGCACCCAGCCTGCACAAAACACCATTCTTTCAATTTGAGAGAAAGCTCTGGTGATGCAAAAACATTCCACACCACAAACGGACGTTCTAAATCAGCATAACTGGTATAGCTCAGATTATCCGGCAATTTCAACGTACGGCTAGCAAATTCACGCATCTGAATGACTTTGCTCAGCGAATGTTTTAGTTTCTCATCGGTATCAGGATTCGTGATCAATGCACTAATCGGCTGCGAACGACGCAACACTTCAAAATGCCCATCGACAGCCTGCGCATAATAAGGAAGATTGGCACATGCACTGAGCCACATGATCGAACTCGTCATCATGATCAATCTAAGAATAGGTGACATGCTTAGAATCACTCGGTTTTCTGCGCAATTAGAAAAACTATGCTGACAAAATGCAGTTAGACATCGCAACATCATACTCATTTTTTTAGTGTACTCAATCAAAATGTATAGCATTTCATTATCAATAGGCTGATTAATAGTTTAGTTTATTTAACTACGCAACTATCAAATTAGATAGTACTTTCTCTGATTAATTCTCTTGTGATGCTCCTTCTCCATCAAATATGGTGATCTCTATTTTTCTCCGGCGAAGCCGATAATAAAGTTCTTATTTAGGCATAGAGAAACCTCAACAATATATTCACTTGGAGAGCAGACAATGAAACAACTGCTTAGTTACCCTTTCCACGATTCATTACATATGAAAATAGAGCCCATTGAATGGTTAATTCTGGGTGTAACACCCAATGGCCGAATATTCCGGCCAAGTGATTGGGCAGAGCGACTGTGCGGAGCGTTGGCTCATTATGATAGTCATGGGCGCTGGGTATATTCAAAGTTTGCACAGCCCATCATCCACCAAGGTCAAATCGGCGTGCGGGTGAAAACGATATTAAAAGAACTGGATCCGAATACTTACCAATTTATCATGGGCTTTGCTCACGACAATCTGCTCAACATACTGCCTGAAAGAGAAGTCATCTACCTTAACAAAACTCCCACAGCGACTGAGATCATGCTCCCGGAAAGAAAACTCAATTCGCTCTAGCAGTACTAACAGCGCTTCAAGCATGAGATTTCCAACCAATCTCATTTACCAGAATCCCCAATTGCCCGTCGTGATGATCCAAATACCCAGCATTGCATTAGTAGTTGCATGCGCCAGAATCGGTGACCATAAAGTACCGCTGCGCATATAGAGAAGATTATAGACAATTCCGGCAAAAAATCCGGCAAACCATAGACTATGTGCAATCGCAAACAGGATTGCGGTGATAAAGAATGCTTTGAGTCCCACCTGTGCCGGATTTAGCGCAAGATACTTGGGATGCTCAATCCAGCGCATCAGGAATGAGCGCCAGAAAAGTTCTTCCATGACGGGAACCACCAAGGCTGCACCTATTAATCTTGCACCGACCAGAAGCCAATTAATTTCATCCTCATCCCGCGGATCAAAGCCAACGGAATCGCCCATCACCATCCAATCCGCGGTCAGATTGATCCAGGCGACAAATACCACGATCCCGGCCACAACGGCAACAAACCAGGTACCAACACTGATTTCTGTTGGCCATCGTAGCTCACGATAAGCGCCTCTCATCCACCACAGCAAGCCGATCACGACAGCAATTTTCACGGCATAGAGCGCACGCAAATCATGAGCATCCCAGCCCCATGTCAACAAAACATCTTCCAACAGCATGAAAAAAACATAGGCACCAAAAGGCGCGATACGGCAAAAATTATCACGATCAAGCATAATCGCCATTGTTCCTACAATTATTGTTCTTTGAGTGAAGCAGTCGGGCAAAAACGTATGCCTGTAACCACCGAGCCGCCTGTAACAGCAAAGCGCATATCTGCTTACATGACAGATTAGTTTAAAGACAAAGCTTACAAATAAAGGCAAGAAAAGAATGCGTTGGACGGTTTATATCTTGGAATGCGCGGATGGGAGCCTCTACACTGGCATTACCACCAACTTATTTCTGCGTATCAAAGCCCATGAAACTGGCAAAGGCGCGCGCTATACTCACGGCCGCGGACCCTTCCGGCTAGTTTATCAGGCGCTTCATGAAAACAGGGCGGAAGCTTCCAAACGGGAAATGGCGATAAAATCGCTATCGCGCATTAAGAAATTGGAATTGATTGCGACTTTCCAACAGGGGAAAAATCACATCATTGACTGATCAAAAATGCATACTCGTCTTAAAAATCTCAGTGGCTCTTTTGGATCATGACAAAAACGAAAATATTAAATTGCCCGTGCGGTAACACACAACAATACGCCAATTGTTGCGGCCGTTATCTGGATAATGCTGAAATGGCTGCTACTGCAGAAATACTCATGCGCTCACGCTACACGGCTTATACCCGGTATCGTGAAGATTATTTGCTGGCAACCTGGCATCCTGACACACGCCCCGCCAAACTGGATCTTGCCGCTCAGCCACTTAACCAATGGCAGGGGTTGACCGTGAAACACCACGAGCAACCGACTGCGGAACAGGCCACGGTCGAATTTGTGGCGCGCTATAAAATCAATGGACAGGCTCATCGTTTACATGAAATCAGCCGGTTTGTGCGTGAGGCAGGGCAGTGGTTTTATGTCAACGGGGATATTCTTCAAGGTTGAAGCAAAAATTGTGACTAAGTGCAGGAACAAAGAAAATATACGAGCTCTCTTTGATGCAACACTATTTTCCAATTTAAGAATTTAGAAATGTTAGGGAAACGCTGAATAATTCATCGCACAGCAGAGGCTAAGTGAGCTGTTTTGGGATATTGGGTTAAGATTTGCCATATTCTGGGCTGAATTGCGCTATTTCTTGCATTATTCCCCTAATTTCATGTCTTTAAAACGCAATCTGGATGTCAGTACTACCTAACTACCGGCGAGCCAGCAGAAAATTGGCAAGCCTAAACAGCGAAAACATCTGAGCAGTATTTTTGACCATTCCTTTGTAGCGGGTTTTGCGGTGCATGAACAGATTCTTTACGACATGAAAGGGATGTTCAACCTTGGCACGGATGCTGGCTCTCGCATGTTCAAGATTCTCCATCATTTTTTCCATTGCTGTTTGAGGCAATGCTTTGCGCTTGGAAGGACGCATTGCAATATGCCAGGTTACGGGCAGTTCAAGATTCTCTTCTCGCTTTTCAACACCTTGATAACCCGCATCACCAAACACATCGGTTTCATTACCATGCAGCAGTGCTTGTGCCTGAGTGACATCGTGAACATTCGCTGCCGTTCCGATCAGGGTGTGAACAAGCCCAGATTGCGCATCAACACCGATGTGCACCTTCATGCCGAAGTGCCACTGCTTGCCTTTCCTGGTTTGATGCATTTCCGGTATCGCGCGCTCGTTTCTTGTTCTTGGTCGAAGGAGGCGCTGCAATCAGCGTGGCATCAACCATTGTACCTTCGCGAAGAAATAGCCCGCGTTCAGCCAGATGGGCGTTGATCGTATTGAAGATGGATTCAGTCAGATGATGCGCTTCCAGCAAAGGGCGGAATTTCAGCAGGGTCGTCGCATCCGATGCCGCTTCTCGATTTAAGTCAATGCCGACAAAGCGGCGAATGGCTTGGCTGTCATATACGGCATCTTCGGTGCCTTCATCCGAAAAACCAAAGCATTGCTGCACAATGTACATACGCAGTATTCGTTCAAGACCAATCGGTGAATGGCCTCATTTACCGCTAACCGGATAGTGCGGGGCAATGACATTCAGCAGAGAGGGCCAAGGCGTTATCGCTTCGATTTCGGACAAAAAGCGATCCCGTCGTGTTTGTTTCTTCTTTGTCGCATATTCCAGGTCAGAAAAGCTTGATTGCATCGCTCTATTCCCTATTTATCAATATGGATGTATTTTATCAAACCTCTGCAAGTCTATTCGATGTGATCGAATAGATCAGTGTTCCCTTAGGCAAAATACACTTTTTCGCCTATTTTCACCGAGTATCGACTATGCCTCAAAAACATTTTTGATAGTCTGTTAGAAATTCCCCGCAAAGTGATTACGGGGGAGAAGAAGAACACACAAAAATTTTGCTGGATTAATATGCCATAGACATAGAGTTAGTTAGCGAATGAGTAGATTGATGTTTGGGTTTTTCTACGATACCCAAAAAAACCAAGCAATCCTAGTCCGGCTAACCACATGGCATAAGTTTCCGGTTCTGGGATCGGCGGCGGTGATGGTGGTCCTTCAATACCCCCAGTTATTGCACCACCGATACCGAATTCACCACCGATTGCGCTATTTAAGGCCGAGATGCCATCAGTGTTCAACAAGATGGAATGAAATTCATTGCTATCGGATGCGTTGTAAATAAATGATCCATACGATACGCCAGTCATTAAATCGTTATAAACGGCAGCATTGGTTCCGGTCGCATGCACTTCGGATAATGGGGACGTGACATCGAATAGCTGATAATCTATCGAGCTACCCGCGACACTATAGGTATATAAATTGAGTGATGCCGAGGTTATGGTACCGCTGATATCTGATAGATCGAAGGTAAAGTAGTTATTATAGTCGATTTTACTACTAATAGTGTGTCCAGTAGTGTAATTTAGGTTGCGTTCATCATGATAAAAATCACTATTCCACCAACCGCTATTGGAGGTGGGTACAAAAAAATCTCCGCTGCTGGTGGTAATATTCAGGCCATTAGAACTATTGAAATCGCTGAAACCATAAACATACAGATCTGCCATTGCAGATCCCGATAGGGAAATCCCGATAATAGACACTGCATAACCTAGCTTGGTTTTTAGGTTCATCACTTCTCCTCAGTTTAGTTGTTATTCAAATAGTCAACACTATATATAGCAAGACAATATATAAAAAGACGATATATAGCAAGAATGATTTATACCACAATTTTGTTCAGGCAACATTTCAATTGCTAAGCGTGTCCGTCGGCGATTTTTTTGCAAGCGGGAAAATCGCGATAAAAATCAACATAAGCTAAACTTCCGGAAGAAAGTAGATTCAAATTGATGCTTGTCGGATTTTGGGAATATTTATCAGTTCATCGCGACAAGTTTTAGGGTTAGAATCAAAGCGGGTCAACCATTAAGGGAAGCAATCCGTCCAAATGTTGCATAAGGGGGAAGACTCCTCTAAAAAAAGGAGAAAAACTTTTGAGGTATGTTGTCAAAAATGGAGTCCATAGGTTTAAGCAGCGAGTAGATTTGCATAGTACTGCTGCGAAAATTGTGCAGGCGATAAATAACCTAATTTTTCCTGCTTACGCTGCCTGTTATAGAAGATTTCGATATATTCGGTAATCTCCTGAATGGCTTGTTGCCGTGTTTTGAATCTCCGATGATGCACCAGTTCGGTTTTAAGTATCCCCCAGAAGCTTTCCATCGGAGCATTATCATAGCAGTCACCTTTGCGACTCATGGAAGCGATCATGCCAAATTGTTGTAATAGATTCTGGTAATCATGCGCACAGTATTGGCCACCTCGATCTGAGTGAGCAATTAGCCCTTTATCCGGATGTTTACTTGCAGTTGCACGAAATAATGCCTGTATAACCAGTCTCTTTGTCATTCTCTCATTCATGGCATAGCCTACCAGTTCGCCATTAAATAGATCTTTTATTCCAGCCAAGTACAACCAGCCCTCATCCGTAGGAATATAAGTGATGTCACTGACCCATACTTTACCAGGTGCAGTAACAGCAAATTCCCGGTTCAGAATATTGGGCGCAACCGGTAAATTATGTTTAGAATCGGTCGTCACCTTGAATTTTAGCT